>CAXYWN010000014.1:0-17366 GCA_964292625.1 uncultured bacterium | reverse complement strand
ATAGCTTGGGCATACGTATCAACATGTTAGCACAAATTTTGCTCAAGTTCGGTTAAACTGTTTGATCTTGCGGCTTCCTTTGCCAAGGGACCCCAAATCCGCGCTCATCGAGAAATCGCTGAAGGAACCAACACTAATCAATGGCATGGCAAACTCCTTTTGGGCCGGTGACCGGCCATATTTTTTGGAATCATCCTAAACCTGGGGCGGCAGCCATACCGCAGCAAGAAAAGATATAATTCTATTCATAAGTATAGTCCATTCTGATTAGTTGTCAATGTTTTTTTCACTTGAGAGCGCCTGCAGCTCGCCACCTTCTTCCGTTATCAATACGGTATCAATACGGAATCAATACGGATGAAATCCGTATTGATTCCGTATTGATACCGTATTGATCGGGAGACTAAAGGCGGAATTGTGTGGTAACGGTCACGGAAATGCTTTTTTGGCGGGTACTGGTGTTGTAATAGCCGTAGTCGGAAACGTCGGTGGAATACGGCTCGGTGATCTGGAAGACTCCACTGCGGGCGTTAGAGAGCTTGCCCAGCCTTACTTTGGTGGCACCGACGATCTCTTTGGCGCGGTCCATACCATCGGCAGCAGCGGCGCCGATCATTTCCTTTTTGAGCTCCGGAAGTTTGGAATAGAGGTATTCGAGGCTGGACTGCTGGAGCACCAGCGCGCGTTCGGCAAAGAACTGGGGATCGAGGGCGATCTCCTGGACCTTGTCCACATCGTTGCTGAGGACATAAAGCATCTGGTCCACGTTGTAGCCGGTCACGTTGCCATAATCGTCGAAATGGGGCGAACTGGTCGGCGGCTGTATGTTGATGTCTTTGGCCGTGAGTCCTTTGGCCAGGAGCAAAGCTTTAAAGTCGTTTACATCGCGGTTCAGGCTGGTGTAAGCATCCTTCAGGCCGTCTATTCCGGCGTTTTTCTGCACGGAGAGGGTCCACTTGACCAAATCGCTTTCAAAAGTTTTACTGGCATAACCAGTCACATGTAAGGTATTGTCTGCCTGTCTGCTCTGCATAAAAAAGAAACCAAAGACGGCCAGTCCCAAGATGAAACAAATGCCCGCGATCAACCAATTGCGAAGAGGAAAATTGTCCTTTCCGCGTGCTTCCCAGACC
Source organism: uncultured bacterium (assembly GCA_964292625.1). Taxonomy (GTDB): domain Bacteria; phylum Cloacimonadota; class Cloacimonadia; order Cloacimonadales; family Cloacimonadaceae; genus Syntrophosphaera. The sequence continues at coordinate 16,233 of CAXYWN010000014.1, read as the reverse complement.
GCCATGATGACGATCGCAACCAGAGCTATCCATAAAGGATTGAAACTCATCTGAACCTCCATAATAAAGTATTATTAGACAAAATAAGCCGAAAAGCGGTCTTTGGCAACAATTTCCACAGATCTTTCGCGGCCCGCGTAGCTGAAGTGGAGAGAAAGGTTCAGAATCCTGGCGGGAAGGCATTGCACCGCCAGTTCGGGCCATTCGATCAGGGTGACGCCGCTATCCAGGATATCGGTGAGGCCCAGGTCGTGAAATTCGGCCTCGGTTTTGAGCCGGTAGAGGTCGAGGTGATACATGGGAAACTGAGCGCCGGCATATTCCTTGAGCAGGACGAAGGAAGGGCTGTCCACCGGCTCATGGATGCCAAGTTCAGCGGCTAAAGCGCGGGCGAAGAAGGTCTTGCCGGAGCCGAGATCGCCGAAGAGGCAAATCACATCGCCGGGCACGAGCAGCGGGGCAATGAAGGCGGCCAGGTCCCTGGTGTCCTGTTCTGATCTGAGCGGCAGGTGTTTTGCTTTGGTCACGGGTGACTCCCATCGTGTTTTGTGCTTAAGCGCAATTAAAAAAAGTCCCAAAAGTTGTTGGAAGACTCAGTCGAGCCGCCGGCATCTTTTGGGACGATTTACTTAGGGCAATCCTGAAGATATGATAATCCCCAAGATGGCCGATGTCAACTATATTTTATGACGTTTGGTACGGCAGGTGGCAACCGGCAGGATCATTTCCTCCATGGAAACTCCGCCGTGCTGGAAGGTGCCGTTGAATTGCCTCTGATATTGGTGGTAAGAGTTGGGATAGACGAAGTAGTAATCGTCCTTGGCAAAGATGAAGTTGTCCACGATGCTTTTCACCGGGAGGCCGTATTCTGAAGGTTTTTTCACAAAGATGGCGTGGCGGTCGTTGGCTCTGAGGTTTTTGCCTTCCTTGTAACGGACGGTGGTGGAGGTATCGCGGTCGCCGATCACCTGGGTGGCGCGGTTTACCTTGATCGAACCGTGGTCCGTGCTGATCACTACGATGGCATCCTGTTTGGCAATCAGCTTCAAGGCCTCGTAGAGCGAGGAATGCAGGAACCAGTGTTTGGTGAAGGCGCGCAGGCCTTCCTCATTGGGGATGGTTTCCTGCAGAATCTGATCGCGGGAGCGGTGGTGGGCCAGCAGATCGAGGAAATTATAGACCAGGACAATCAGGTTTTCCTTGTTCCAGGTCTCGATCTTGCGGATTACGAAGTTGCCTTCCTCCATATTGAATATCTTCACATATTTGGAGGTGGGTTCGAGGTTGTAGCCCAGTTCGGCGACGTGTTCGTCCAGCAGCTGATGTTCGTTGCGGTTGCGTGAATTATCCATTTCGCCGCTGCTCACCCAGTATTCGGGAAAGCGTTTGGCGATGTCCTGCGGCAGGAGGCCGCTGAAGATGGAATTGCGGCTGTAGGGCGTGGCTGTGGGCAGGATCGAATAATAGAGATCGAGCTCTTCGTCGAAGAGTTCCTTGATGTAGGGCTGGATGGCGAGATACTGGTCGAGGCGCATGCAGTCGATGATGATGAAATAGATGGGCACGCGTTCCTCAAAATGGGGCGCAACATATTGGGATACAATGTCGAACGAGAGGTTGGGCCGGTCGTCGGAGTGCAGCCAGTCGCGGTAGTTGTTTTCCACGTAGTTGGTGAATTCGATGTTGCAATTGCGTTTTTCCAGGAAATGGGTCTGGCGGAGCCCTTCGTCGTTCACTTCGTCGATCTGGATCTCCCAATAGGCCATTTCGCGGTAGATATTGGACCAGTCTTCCCAGGTGGGGGTGTCGAAGAGGCGCTGGTTCAGTTTGGCGATGTAGCGGGCGTACTGCTCGCCGATCTGGTTGGCGCGAATCTGGTCGGCCTGGAAGATCTTTTTGATGGCCATAATGATCTGGCTGGGGTTGATCGGTTTGATCAGATAGTCGGCGATCTGGGAGGCAATGGCTTTATCCATCAGGCCTTCCTCTTCGCTTTTGGTAACCATCACAATCGGCAGCGCGGAGTTGATGCGCTTGATCTCCTGCAGCGTGGTCAGGCCGTCCAGTCCCGGCATCATTTCATCCAGGATAATCAGATCATATTTATTTTCCAGCACCTTGTCGATGGCGTCGGCGCCGTTGTTGCAGGTGTCCACCTGGTAGTTGCGTTCTTCCAAAAACAGCACAAAGGATTGTAGCAGATCGATCTCGTCGTCCACCCAGAGAATTTTCATTTGATGAGCGTGTTTCATGGGGATTCCTCCTGGTTGATTTCATTTTCGAAGCTGCGCTGTTGCTCGCGGACCACTTTTTTGATGTCTTCGAGGTCGGCGTCTTGAAAATACAGCGCCAGCTTGTAGTTGAGTTCGGTTCTGGAGCAGTTGAGGATGGCGGTCATCCGTTCCAGATACTGGTCGATGAACACTTTTTTGAGATCAACTTCCTTTTCTTTTTCTTCCTTTTTGAGCTCTTTGATATGTTCGCGCAGATCTTTAGTGGGCATTTCTTCCGCGAGTTGCACCCATTCGTCGCGCTGGGTCCAGTCGGCTTTACGGACCAGGGGCTGGATCATCTGAAGGCGGTCAAAACCGATCTCGCGGATGGTGCCTTCGTCCACGTCCATCTCTTCGATGAAGACGTCAAAAACCGCCACCAGCTTGCCGGCCAGCGATCCGCCGGGGCTGTATTCGGACTCCACAAAATCCTTGAAGGATTCGTAGCCTTTCATCCGGAAAATCTTGCTGCGTTTGATCTCTGAAAGTAGCTGGCCGAGGCTGACGAAGTTTTCCTCCAGCTTTTCCTTGAGATTGGCCACAGCGGAGAATTTCTCTTCCGGGGACATAGTTTCCATGTGTTCATATTTCGGGGTCATCTATAAGCTTCCTTTTTCATTATTGATGGGAAAGTAAACGTTTTCGGGGCCGGGGAAAGTGCCTTCGCGCACTTCCTGGCAATATCCGTTCAGGGCTTTGGTGATTTCACCATCCAGAGAGGCGTAGGTCCTCACAAATTTGGGCATCATATCCGAATGGCCCAGAAGATCGTGATAGACAAGCACCTGGCCGTCTGTATAGCGTCCCGCGCCGATGCCGATGGTGGGAATCTTGACGCTTTGGGTAATCTCTTTGCCCAGGCCTTCCGGGATTCCTTCCAGTACGAGCATGAAAACTCCGGCTTTTTCGAGCGCCAAAGCCTGATGCAGCAAGTCTTCGTGGGCTTGCGGAGATTTCCCCTGGACCCTGAAACCGCCAAACCGGCGCACGCTTTGCGGGGTGAGGCCGATGTGGGCGCAAACAGGGATTTCGCAGTCGAGGATGGCAGTGATGGCCTCCAGACGAGCTTCCGAACCGCCTTCCAGCTTCACGGCATCCGCTCCGCCTGCAATGATCAAAGCGGCGGCGTTGGCTTTGGTTTCGCCCAGGCCAAGATGATAGCTCATGTAAGGAAGATCCGCAATCACAAAGGCTTGGGGCGCACCCCGGCGCACGGCCGCGCTGTGGACAATCATATCTCCCAGCGTCACTTTGAGCGTGTTTTCATAGCCCAGGACCACCATGCCCAGGCTGTCGCCAACCAGGATCAAGTCGATCTCGCTGGCTGCCACGCAGCGCGCCATTGAATAGTCGTAGGCCGTGACCATCGTGATCTTCGTGCCCGCTTCTTTCAGTTCGCTGAATGAATGCACGTTTTTGAGACTGCTTTTTTTCATTATTTTATCCTTGTCCGGCGTTTTAACCGGGAAACATTATCGGTGAAGCCTCGTTTGGGCGTTTCCTGAACCTGCACGGCTATCGCTGCGGGAACAAAGAGTTTATCCGAGAGGCTAAAACACAAAAAATCAAACACAATCACAAATGCCTGTGAACATCACTGGAACTTGCTGTTAAGCCAAGCAGGAAGGGCAGGCCGGACATTCCACAAGTTGGTAACCAAGTTTCCTCACCCCGAATTCCCCGTCAATCTTTTTTTGCCCGGATGTATCGGCGCCACGATGAGCGAGGCAAAACTGGAGGCGATCAGGGGTGCAGATTTGGGCAGTCTGCCTTCGCTGTGCCAGGTTTTAATCCCCGTCTCTGGGATCGCTGGCGTCGCCTTCACGCTCGAAGCTGTCTTCGCTTTCTGAGTCACCTTCCCGGCTGAAATAGTCTCCGACATATCCAGATTGGTTGATGGCCATATCGTAGATGATGCGGCCGTTGCGGTACCAGCCGAGAAAACGTCCGTTGAGCCTGCCATGCCGGTAAGTGGCACTCATTTGCGGGTCGCCGTCCGGATACCAGAGATACATCGGGCCCTGTTGCAAACCGCGGTGGAGGCTGAGCACGCGCGCGAGTTTACCGCTATCAAAGAGTTCGAAAGCGATCCCGGTGAAAGGATCTCCGTCCTTAAGCCAGACATCGTTTTCCAGGCTAAGTTCGCTGACGGACACAGCGGTCTTGGGCAGTGTGAAACTGCGCACCAGATCGTATTCATCTTTGTTGCTCTGCGCGGATAGCACGCCCAGCACAGAAACGAGGGCAAGCGTTAGCAGCAGCCGAATCAGAGTGCGGTTGTGACAATGTTTTGGCACTTAGCTCCCCCTTAGGGGTTCAAACCAGTAAGTCATTGAGATATTAAGGCAAATTCCGGTTCGCGTCAACAATAATCAGCGCGGCCGGGAAGATCCGGTTGAGGCGCTTAGAATTCTACTTCACCCGGCCCGGGGATCTGTTTGATTGCTCCGCCGTCATTCATATCCCGGCAGGGCCCGGCTTCAATCTCAGCGCTGTCTGTGTAGCCACGTTTTTCCCAGAAACCGGAGACGTAGTATTCCATCAATTCCACCCGGATGACGGATTTGGCGGATTTGTAGCCCCAAAGATAGGGGATGAAGGCGCGCACGGGTCCGCCGTAATCCTCGGTCAGGTACTGCCGGTTGAAAGAATGGGCAAGCAGGGATTTCTCCAGCCGGGCGATGTCTATCGGAATCGAGGTGTCATATATATCGCCCACAGACCAGAAGCGCACATATTGGCAGCTGGGCTTCACGCCCACTTCATCCAGCAGGGTGGAAAGCGTTACGCCTTTCCAGAGGCCGTGCGAAGACCAGCGGGTAACACTGGTAAGACGGCTTTCAACTTCGGTTTGGGGCAGGGCGTTAAGTTCTGCCCAGGTGAAGGAACGTGGCCGTTCACATGCTCCGGTGAACTCGATTACCCAGTTTTCACGGTTCAGCTTGCCGGGATGGCCTTCCGCCCAGAAGATGGGGGTGTTTATATCGGCTAATGTTTTCAAAGTGTCTCCTTGTGCTTTTTGTTCGGATTGTCCGGAACAGGCGGTGCTTACCAGCAGCAGTCCCAGTATTGTGATGAAGAGCAAAGTTCTGGTCATTTTTCCTCTCTTTCGTTTAGAAACAGGTTAGCGATTATATCGGTTGGTAAAATGGAGGCTGTGCCTCGTGTTTGGGCCAAGTCTTCAGCAGTTTTTCCCAACAGGAAGGAAGCTTTGATGGCAGCGGCGGGGATGCTTTCACCCTGGGCTAAAAACGAGGTGATGATGCCGGCCAGAACGTCGCCGCTGCCTCCGGTGGCGAGGCCGTCGTTTCCGGAGATATTCACCAGGGTCTGCTCCGCATCGTGATAGATGCTGTAATGGCTTTTCAGCAAAACCCGGGTGGAATGTTTTTCAGTAAATGTGCGCAGGGGACCGAGGCAATCTTTTTCCAGGTCGTCTTTGTCTATTTTGGCCAGGCGGGCGAATTCGCCCCAGTGAGGCGTGAGCAGAATGTTGGGGCGGGACAGATATTGATAGAGCCCGGGATTTACAGAGATCAGGTTGAGGCCGTCAGCATCCACAACCAGCGGAACATTCACCTTTTTGAGCAGGATTTCCAGCAGGCGGAGGGCATATTGGTCGCGACCGAGGCCGGGGCCGATGAGTACGGCGGAGGCGTCGGAGAGAAGATGCATCAGGGTTTTTGCATCGGGCTGGCCTGTTTTGGCAGATTCGGGAATGGCCAGGGGCAGGGCTTCCGTGAGTTTTAGGGCATAAACCGCCAGAAGTTCTATCCGGTGCAGCACGTAAACGTAGCCACAACCGGTGCGCAGAGCGGCATGGGCCGCCATCACCGAGGCTCCGGTGTAGCCGGGTATTCCGCCTATAATATAGACTTTGCCGTAATTGTTTTTATGAAATTCTGCAACGCGCGGCGGGGGAATGAAATCTGTATCATAATAGAGGGTAACGGTCTTCAAGCCCTCATAATAGCTGCTCGGGATGCCGATATCCACGCAGTGGAGCCAGCCGCAGACCTCTTTTCCCAAGCCAATTATGTGACCGGTTTTCAAGCTATCAATGGCGATGGTGGCATCTGCATAGATCGCGTTTTCACAATAGCCGGTATCCGCGTCCAGTCCGGAGGGAATATCCACGGCCACCGTGAATTCCGCGCAGGAATTGACCATGTCGAAAAACTCATCCAGCCAGGGTTTCAGTTCACCCTTGAAACCGATGCCGAAGATGGCGTCGATAACCAAGGTGCTGTTTTCGATGAAGCTCTGGGCTATGTTCAGGTCTTTCTTGGAGTTGATCTCAGCTATGGGAATATCGAGTTTTTCGCAGAGGTCAAAGTTTACTTTGCTTTCCGGGCTGAGGTGTCCTTTGCCGACGCGGATGACAAGCACCTCATAGCCGAAATTGAAGAGCCACCGGGCTATGACGGCTCCGTCACCGCCATTATTTCCGCTGCCGCAGAGGACGCAGACCGGCCCGGCAAGCCTTTCGAGATAATGAATGAGGATGGTTTCAGTGCAGGCTTTGCCGGCGTTTTCCATCAGGATCCGGGCCGGGAGGCCAAACTCGTTGATGGTGCGGGAATCCAAGTCCTTCATTTGTACTGAACTGAGGAGTAAACGCATTATAGACTCCTATTTTTTAGGTTCTTTGGCGAGTTTGATTTCGAAGGTGGTGCCTTCTTCCAGCGAGCTTTCCAGCACCCGGATGTGGCCATGGTGATATTCTTCGACGATGCGCTTGGCCAGGCTAAGTCCCAGGCCCCAACCGCGTTTCTTGGTGGTGACTCCGGGTTCGAAAATCTTTTTCCATCTGGAGTTGGCGATGCCTTTGCCTTCGTCGCGGACGTGGATATAGACGTTGTTTTTATTCTGGGTGGCGGTGATGAAGATATTTCCCCCCTTCAGGGACATGGCGTCCACGCAGTTTTTGATCAGGTTTTCCAAGGCCCACTTAAACAAATCCTTATCCATCATGACGTTGATCCCCTGAATCTTGGAAATGAGATGGATATCTATGCGGGAGCCCAGATGAGGCATGCGATCCTTGAAATAGGCAGTTATCTCTTCCAGCACGGAGTGCAGTTCCACTGGCTTGAGCTTCGTCTGAGAACCGACTTTCCCGATGCGGGAGGCATTGTAGCTGAGCAGGTTCAAGTCCTTGGTCATATGATCCAAAACCTTGTCGTACTCGTCCTGGAGCATTCCGCCCGGCGGGGTTGAGCGCAGGTGGGCCAGCCAGCCCAAAAGTGAGGTGATCGGCGTCGCAAATTGGTGGGAAGCTTCCTTGGCCAGGCCGATCCAGAGCGTATCCTTCTCTGTACGATGCAGCAAGATCAGCCCGTAGGCGCCAAAAGCCAGGATCAGTACGATCAAGAGCAGTTCCAAGATGACCAGGGAACTGATGCGTGACAGCGATTTGGGGGTGGTGAAATAAATGGATCCGAGCTGTTCGGAAGTCTGCCCAAGCGGAACCTCGCTCATATGCGCCATCTTTTTGCGCAGGATCGACCGGGCTTCCGGCGAAGTCTGCTCCCAGCTTTGGTTTTCCGTGATTTCCACATTCCGCCAATAAAGCGGGTTTTTGGCACGGTCGGTTACCACCAGGGAGTAATCGATCCCCTTGATGAAATCCTGCAGAGACACGGGCCGGGCGATATAGATGTAGTTGATAACCTTGCCTTTTTCTTTCAGCTCGATACGGTTCATCTCTTCCATTTCCTGCCGCAGGGCGAGCCTTGATTCCTCAGAGAGGTCATCGTAATTGCTGTCTGTGGGTACTTGCACCTGATTCCAGAATTGGGGGATCGAATCGGCGTCGGTGATGATCACCGGGATGGGGTTTTTATCGGGAAATTCGAAGAAAATGTAATTGCTGATGGCTTGCTGAAAATCGTCTTCCTGCAAGGACTCAAAGCGCTTGGAGGTGATCTCGGCCAGCATCTGGGCATATTTTTCGGATTGCCGCAGATAGCCATTGGTATAGGCGATATACTGCGCGAAGATCCGCGGAACATATTCCTGTTCGCGCTTGGCGTTTTGGACCAGCACTTGAGCGTAAGCAGCGAAAGCGATGAAGATCAGCAGGCTGCCCAGAATCAGATAGAGGCGCAGGGCCTTGAAGTTATCTGTCTTTTTTCGCGAGATCCCAGATGGCGTCGAGTTCTGCGAGGCTTGCTTCATGGATGTCGTCTCCGTTTTTTCTGTAGTGTTCTTCGATGTAGTTGAAGCGCTGGTGGAACTTCCTGGAAGTTTCCTTGAGGGCGCTTTCGGAATCTATATGCAGCTTGCGGGCAAGGTTCACCAGCGTGAACAGCATGTCGCCCAGTTCTTCTTTGATATGCAAATAATTTTCGGAGGCCAGAGCTTCATCCAATTCCTGGCGTTCCTCGGACAATTTGTCCATTATGGGCGCAATATCCGGCCAGTCGAAGCCGACCGAGGCAGCCTTTTCCTGAGACCGCTGAGCGTAAATCAGGGCCGGAAGCGCCCGGGGAATTCCTTCCAAAACGCTGACTCTGTCTTTCTTTTCAATCTTTTTCAAGCGCTCCCAGTTCATCTTCACGGCGTCGGCGTCCAATACGTCTAATTGCGCAAATACGTGCGGATGCCGCCGTACCAGCTTGTCTGCGATGCTGCGGAGCACGTCCGCGATGTCAAAAAGCCGCTCTTCGGCCGCAATTTGAGCCTGGAAAACGATGTGCAGCATCAAATCGCCGAGTTCTTCCATTAAGCCGGCATCATCGCCGTCCTCGATGGCTTCCACAGCCTCATAAAGCTCTTCGATGAAGTTCGGAATCAGGCTTTCTGAGGTTTGCTTGATATCCCAGGGGCAGCCGGAAACCGGTTCGCGCAACTGGGCGATGATATCCACCAGGTGTTGAAATTCTTTCATTGTTCCTCGTTTGGTGCCGGGGCGCGGGATAGCATATACATCAATCCCAGCGTCACCCAAAAGGCCAGGGCCACCTCATACTGCTGAACGAAAATGTCGGTGAGGCAGGAGATTAGCAATGCCAAAACCCCGATCAGGATTACGCGGTGAAAATTGCCCGTATCCGGCTTCACCACTTTAAGATAGTATCTGCGCAAAACTGCGGCAATCACGTAGAAGTAACTTATAAAACCAAAGACCCCGATTTCCAGCCAGATCTTGAGCGGCAGATTATGTGAATGCTCGGCATAGAGCATATCCATGGGCACGGCGCCGACATACCAGTCTTTCCAGACGTTGATGCCGATTCCAAACCAAGGGTGCAGGGCTATCTGCTGCAGGGAATAAAACCAGGCCACAAAACGGATGAAGATCGAATAGTCGAAAGTAAGACCCATTTGGATCCGGCTGACCATCGATGAGGGGATGATCAGTGGCACCAGCAGCAGGATACCCATCCCCATGAGGCGCATCTTCTTCATCTTCAGCATCAGCAGAAAAAGACCGGCAAAAACAGCCACCAGGACGATGCGCGTATAGGTGTAGAGCATACCCAGAAGCACGACCATGGCACAAGCATACCATAGATAACGTTCGGAAGTCTTTCCTGATCTTACCCCCAAGGCGATGGCGAAAAAAAAGGCCAGGGTGTAAAAACCATTGATGGTCATGGCCGTGATCCAGAGCGAGCCATACCTCTCGGCAGGATTCAGCAGAGCCATCACCACTCCCACCACCGCCAAAAAAGTCCCGATCGCCACTATAGCCTTCAGCCAGAGGAGAAAATCCGTCTTTTGCAAACGAGTGTTCGCCGGAATCACCAGCATCAAGGCCGGTAGCAGTGCCGTGGACATAAAATAGAGCTGCGTATCCCAGGCGCCGTTCCCTCTTAAAAGTCCGTAAACCGCTGTACTGATCAGTATCGCGAGCATCAACGGATAGGGGATGATAAAGCTTCGCGGTCCAGAACGCTGAAACTCCAGCAACAGGCTCAGCAGCAGGATGAATATGACGCAAACGAAGTGGGTGGGCAGGGGTTTAATAAAAAAGAGCGTGGAAAACAACAGGCTGTTGCGGATGCTGACTCCAAAGAGCAATACAGTTATCAGCCAGGCACCCAGAATAAGGCCGATGAAGCCGAACTGTAGAAGCTCCATTTCCTGAGCGGCCACCGCGGCAGCCAGGACCAAAATGGCGGTGCCAAGATAGGCAAGATTGGGGGCAAAGCGTTTCAGAGTCATGGTCAAAGCCTTGTCAGAGCTCTTTTTTGATCCCCTGCAGACGTTCTTTGTTCATTTCGAAAGCGTTTATGATCAGCGTAATGATTACCGCCGTCACCAAGGCCAGCGCGAAAGCGATCACGCAGAGCATGGCCCGTTTGGGACGCACCCGCATTCCGGCTTCCCGCGGAGTATCCAGGATATCCAGGGTGGGCATGTCGCGCAGTTCTTCCAGCCGGGCCGCCTCAAACTGCGGATAGAGGAATTCATAGACCTTGGCTTGGATCTCCAGATTCATCTTCAGTTGGGCGTATTGGGTGCCAAGGTCCGGCAAGCTGGCGATATCGATCAGATAACGCGGTTTCAGCGCTCCTCCCCCGGCTTCGAGTTCCCTGATCTGGCGTCCCAAAGCGTCGCTGCGAGCCTTGAGTTCGCTGGTCAGCGGGGAATCCAGAGCGTAGTTCTTGCGCGCCAGTTCCAGCTCGATATCCGTCTGCATCTTGGTGGCAATCACGTCCGCATAGGACGAAATCAGCGAGGCCGTCTGGGTTTCGATATCAATCGCGTTGTTCCTGGTCTGGAAATCCTTCACGGCGATCAGCAGCGAATCGATCACCATTTCAGTTTCCTGCACCCGGCCTTCCAGAAATTCGCGGTTCATCTTGCCCTTGGTGAGTTTGAGATCCCGGTTGTAGATCTCCAGTTGCTGCAGATAGTAGTCCACGATATCGCGGGAGAGCTTTTTCCTCTTGGTTGCAGCGCTCACGCTCACCAATCCGGTGTCGGTGCTATGATCGATGCTGACGGTCTTTTTGCGCAGGCGTTTCAGGGCTTTGTCCATCGCCATCAGCGAGTCTTTTTCAGTTATTTTGTAATACGGGATCAGGTTGAAGTGGCGGATAACGTCCTCAGAAAGGCGCCTGGAGCGCATCGCAGAAACAGAGTTGATGGCGTTTTGAGCGTTATCCGAACCCAGCAACTGAGAGGTAAGTCCGCTCAGGCCAGGAATGTTAAAGGGTAGACTGCCGGCCTCGTCTCCCACCACGTAAAAACTGGCGTTGGATTCCCAGATCTGCGGGGTTACCAAGCTGAAGATCACTGCCCCAAGGCTTACCACCGCCACGAAGATGATGATGAATTTGCGGTTTTTAAGCACTATCCTGAGCAATTCAAAGAAGTCGAACTCTCGTTTATCCATGGCGTCCATCCTTTTTTACCCAAGCCTTACTTTCATATTTCAAATCCAAAACCTTCCACGTATCCTGCCAAAGCTGGCGGAACGCGGACTCCGCCTTCAGAGGTCTGGTAGCTTTCCAGAAGAGCGATCAGCAGCCGTGGCGTGGCCAGCCCAGAACCGTTCAGAGTATGCAGAAAGCGCAATTTGCCGTCTTTATCACGATAGCGGATACTGGCCCGGCGAGCCTGAAAATCTTCGAAATTACTTACAGAAGAGACTTCCAAATATTTTCCCGCGCCCGGTGCCCAGACCTCGATATCGTATGTTTTGGCTGAGGCGAAGCTCAGATCGCCGGTGCAAAGTTCCACCACCCGGTAATGCAATTCCAGCGCCTGCAGAATATGTTCGGCATCTTGAAGCATATCTTCCAACGCCGTGTAGGAAGTTTCCGGCTCCACCAGGCGCACCATTTCCACCTTGTTGAACTGATGCAGCCTCTGCAGGCCGCGGGTGTCCTTGCCGTAGGATCCGGCCTCACGCCTAAAACAAGGCGTGTAACACACATATTTCAAAGGCAGTTGATCTTGTTTCAAAACTTCATCGGCGTGGAGATTGGTCACGGGCACCTCCGCCGTGGGAATCAGGAACAGGTCGTCCAGATCCACATGGTACATATCTTCTTCCAGTTTTGGCAACTGGCCCGTGCCGGTCATGGTCTTGCGGTTAACCAACACAGGAACAGCCACTTCGGTATAGCCATGCTTGCGGATGTGAAAGGAGAGCATAAAATTTATCAGAGCCCGCTCCAAAGTGGCGCCCTGGCCGGTATAAACCGGAAATCCGGAGCCGCTGAGCTTGGCGCCGCGGGTGAGGTCCAAAAGTTTATTCTGTTCCGCTATCTCCAGATGGTCTTTGGGTTCAAAGGCGAAGTCAGGCTTAACTCCCCATTCCCGGATCAGCTTGTTCGCGGATTCGTTAAAACCCACCGGCACTGCGGGATGCGGGATGTTGGGGATCCTTAGCAGCAAATCTTCCAGTTTGTTGTTGGTTTCGCTCAAAGAGGTGCCGATTGCCTTTATCTGTTCAGCCACGCTGCCCATTTCATTCAGTAAATCAGATGCGTCCTCGCCGTTTTTCTTTTTTTGCCCGATGGTTTGTGAAACTTGATTCTGTCTGGCCTTGAGGGTATCAAAATCGAACTGGAGCTTGCGCCGGAGCTCGTCGGTTTCCAGCAGCGCGTCCAGATCCGCCTTTTCATTCTTGTTGTGGATCGCTGCCCGAACCAGTTCAGGATTTGCGCGGATGAATTTGATGTCCAGCATTATTCAGTTTCCTTTGGCAACGCTGAATTCCAGGGCGCTGGCCAGCATGGCAAGATAGGAGTCGAGCTGCAGAGCCGCTCCGCCGATCAGGCCTCCGTCTATGTCTTTTTGTGCCAGCAATTCGCGGATATTATCCGGTTTCACGCTGCCTCCATAGAGAATGTGGATATTCTGAGCGGTTTGGCTGCCAAAGCGGGATGTAAGCCAATCCCGGATCAGGGCGTGAACTTCCTGAGCCTGGCTGGCAGTAGCGGTTTTGCCTGTTCCAATTGCCCATACAGGTTCGTAGGCAATCACGGCCTCCGCGCCTGCCGGCATTTCAATCTCATCAAAACAGCCTTCCAACTGGGAGAGGATTACCTGCTTTGTGCTGCCCTGCTCACGCTGCGCGAGCGTTTCTCCGATACACAAGATCGGGATTATCTCGTTTTCTTGCAGCCGCAGCAGTTTTTCGCGGATCAAGGCATCCGTCTCAGCGTGATATTGGCGCCGTTCAGAATGGCCGATGATGCAATAGCGGATTCCCAGGGAACGCAATTGCGCCGCGGAAACTTCGCCGGTATAGGCACCATTCTTGTGTGAACTCACATCTTGAGCGCCCACGGCTATCGGAGCTCCAGCAAGGATATCCTGAGCCATGGCCAGGAAGGGGGAAACGGGAGCAATCAGGGGAAGAACCCGCTCTGTGTCGTGATTTTTCAGCTCTGCTCTCAGTTCCCGGCAGAACTGTTCAGTTTCAGGAGCATCCTTGTTCATCTTCCAATTGCCGGCGATGATAATTTTGCGCATGGTTAAACCGCCTGTCATATTAAATCGAAAGAACACTTTGATCTGGACTCGGCTGATTCGTCAAGGAAATTATCTTATCAAGCCAAAGCAGAGGGCCTATAAACTCAAATTTAAGTGTTTAACAGAGCTGTCCCTTCTTGCTCAGAGGCGATGTCCCGAGCTCGGATTGACGGCTATAAATTCCTTATTTGGCAAGATGTTAGAAGATATGAGAGGGCAATCAGAATGGTACAAACGATCAGGAACAGCTGAAAGAAGCTAATCCCGCGGCTGCGCCTGTGTCTGGACGCTACTTTCCTCTGGCCCGTCATCCTGATAATCAGCCAACTGATCATTAAAGAAAACAGGACAATCAGAGCAATCTCCGCCCAGAGGGGGAGTTTGCCAACTCCTCTCTCCACCTCGGATTTATCTTTCAGAGATTTTACCATGCTGTCCAAAACCGGCTTCAGACGCTGGACGTCGGCTTCATTGCCCCGCAGAGTGAAAGTGAAAGAGCGGCCTTTGCTGTCCACCGTAACAGAATGATAATGCACGCTTTCCGTCTGGCCGGGCTCCGTGGTGATGGCAGTGAGCACCATGGTTTTCCCAAGGCCCTTTCGGATGATGCTGGTGTCGAGCACTTTAACGACAGCATCCGATGGCAGAAGCTTGTTTTGAAACCGCATTTCCAGCAGGTCCAGAGCATCACTGTTAATCTTGTCAATGTTTGGCCCCAGATTGACCAAAATCCCCACAAAGCTCTGCTTGTCCGCATTTTCAAAAAAAGCGGCTTTGATCTCCAGACTGTCGATTTGGGATAGCACAAAACTCGCGTATGTGGCAGTGAGTGAGCTGCTATCCGTTCCCGCGGGGATAAGTTCGTTCCAGAAGGAGTCAGTATTGCTCCGGTCTGCGAAAGACCAAGTTTGCGGGTAGTCGTGAGAATAGTTCAGCGCGCTTCTATAGAGCGCCATCTTTGGCAAAGCATTTTCCGCCGCCAAGATACTGGCACTGCCCATAAAACCCAGGAGCAGTACAATAAAACTGGCATAAAGCCTGCAAACTCCCAGCCAAGGTTTGCCTCTGGTCTTCATTTTAAGCCTCCAGACCATTATTCATATTTGACAATCATTGTTTTTAGACGTGGTCTGTTTGTCAATATATATATTTTCCCGGCAACTTCAGAAGAGTTGCCGGGAATACAGTAAAACCCTGTGTAATAGTCACATTATGGCGGGCTGGAGGGACAGGGTGCCGGCCTTAAAACAATCCGCTGATATTGCTATCACCATCAATATCCACCATTTCGGCAGAGGGGTGTTTGGGCAGGCCGGGCATGCGCATGATCTCGCCGGTGATGGGAACCAAAAAGCCCGCGCCGCTGGCGATAACAATCTGGCGCACCGTGACCAGGAAATCCTTGGGCCGGCCAATCAGTTCGGGATTGTCGGAAAGGGATTTCTGGGTTTTGGCAATGCAGATGGGGAGTTTGTCGTAGCCATACTTCTTGATTATTTTGAGGTCAGCTTTGGCGTCTTTGGTGTAGTCAACCTTCTGGGCTCCATAGATTTGGCTGGCGATGGTGAATATCTTGTCTTCCACAGGGCTGTCCCAGTCATAAAGACCGTGGTAGTGGCAAACTTCCTTGTCCACCATTTCGACCACCTGCCTGGCCAGTTCCAATCCACCTTTCCCGCCTTGGGAGTGGTATTCCACCACTGAGGATTCGAAACCTTTGGAGGCCACAAAATCGAGAACCACCTTGATCTCTTCATTCGTATCGGTGGGAAAGCGATTGATGGCCACGATGGATTTCATCCCGAATTTGTCGATGTTTTCCAGATGTTTGGCCAAGTTTGGCAATCCATCCTCCACGGACTGGGGATCAGGCTCGGCAATGTCTCTCAATCTCTTGCCGCCGTGCAGCTTAAGCGCCCGGATGGTGACCACCAGGACCACTGCATCGGTGCAGAATTTGCCGTATTTGCAAACCAGATCGAAAAATTTCTCCGCGCCCAGATCAAAGCCGAAGCCCGCTTCCGTTACCACATAGTCGGATAAGCGCAGCGCGGCCTTGGTGGCGATGATGGAGTTGGCGCCTTGGGCGATGTTGGCAAAAGGTCCGCCATGCACGAAGGCCGGCGTGTTTTCCGTGGTTTGCACCAGGTTCGGTTGCAGAGCGTCCTTAAGCAGGGCCGCGATCGCTCCTTCGAAGCCAAGCTCTCTCACATGCACGGGATCTCCGGCATAGCTGAAACCGACGGTGATGTTGCCTATCTTTTCCTTGAGCTCTTCCATGTTGTTGGCCAGGCAGAGAATGGCCATAATCTCGCTGGCGGGAGTGATGTCAAATCCGTCCTCGCGCGGGAATCCTTGTTTGCTGCCTCCCAGACCGATCACTATCTTGCGCAGCATGCGGTCGTTGACGTCCAAAACCCTTTTCCAGGTGATGCGGCGGGGGTCGATGTTCAGCTCGTTGTCGAAATATATATAGTTGTCCACCAAAGCGGCGAGGGTGTTATTGGCGGTGGTGATGGCA
>CAXYWN010000013.1:0-18528 GCA_964292625.1 uncultured bacterium | reverse complement strand
ACGGAGGTGATTGGCTTCGTCTATTTCGATTACGACAGTGTTTTTGTCCGGCTTGATGGTCACGATGCGGCCATAGATACCGGAAGTGGTGAGAACTTTGTCGTTAACTTGCAGGGCGTCAAGCATCTTTTGCAGGGCTTTCTGCTTCTTTTGCTGAGGCATGATCATCAGAAAATAGAGCAGGGCGAACATGATGATGATGGGTAAAAAGGACATCAGCGGATTGCCGGCTGGTTGTCCGGCTGCTCCTGGGGCGGCACTGCCACCGGTCATTAGTAGTGTATATAGCATTGATTTCTCCTGTTAGCCAAAGAAATTTGGCTTGATTATTTTTATTAGTTGAATTACAAGGTTAGCGTAAACTCCGGCGATGAGATCGTCAACAACAATCCCCCAGCCGCCGGGCAAACGTTGCGAAACATTGGCTGGAAAAGGCTTGGTGATATCAAAAAGCCTGAATAGGACAAAGGCGTAAACCGCGATGAGCAAAGTCTTGGGCAAAAACAATATGGCCACAAAATAGCCGCAAAACTCGTCGATCACGATGGCCGGAGCGTCGTGTCCCAAGGTTTTCTCCGCCTTTCCACTCAGCCATATTGCCGCCCCGGTTTTGAGCAGCAGAGCTCCTCCCAGCCAATACCAGCCTTGCCCGCTAAAAAGGCTTGTGGGCAGCAGCAGATATACGGCTGCGGCAAATAATGTACCGAAGGTGCCGGGGGCGAAGGGTATGAAACCTACGCCGAACACAGAGGCGAGAAAGGTTATCGGGGTAAGGCGTTTGGGAGTCATTGCTCGATAATAGGCACGAAGGATTTTTTGATCAGCTCTTCGATCCACTCGTCGTAGGCGACGTTGAACCGCTCCTGATAAAGGTATTCTTGCAGAACCGGCTTCACCTCTTCATAGCTGAAGATGCGGGGTGGCATTTCTTCCAGCCGGGCAAAAAGCAGAAGCATATCTTCGTTTTCCAAGACGGGGGTCATCTGCCCCACCGGAGTGGCAAATATTTGCTCAGCATAGAGTTCCGGGAAATCTTTTTGGCTCAGTTCACCCAGGATGCCACCTTTTTGGGCAGATTCCTGGTCATCGGAATAGCGGTCGGCCAGGCTTTCGAAGCTCTCCGCGCCGGAATTGAATTTTCCGCGGATGCTTTCCATCAGCTGGCGGGTTTCCAGAGTATCCTGCTGGGTGGGTTCGAGTATTTTCAGGATATGGCTGGCACGGACTTCAGAGGCGCGTTTTTCCTCCACCTTGATAAGATGGAAGCCAAATTCCGAACGCACAATTCCGGAAATTTCTCCTACGTTGAGGCTGAAGGCAGCGTCTTCAAAGGGTTTCACCATCATTCCCCGGCTGAAAAAACCAAGGTCTCCCCCGCGTTCGCGGCTGGGGCAATCGCTCACTTCGGTAGCCAGAGCGGCGAAATCCGCGCCCTGATTCAGGCGGTTCTGAATCTCGCGCATTTGGACCAGTTTGCCTTCCTCAGAAGCCTTGCTCGGCTTAATCGCGTGGATGATATATCCCGTTTTCCAGGTGACCGGTTTGACCGCCAGGCTGTCTTTACTGGTTTCGTAATAGGCCTGCATATCGGCTTCCGTGATGTTGACCTTGGATTTCACATAGACATCGATAAGCTGTTGGGACATATAGCTTTCTTTGATTTGGTCGATATAGAGTTCCAAAAGCTCGTTTTCGGTGAGATTCTCGCGGGCCAGGTCTGCTATGAAAGCCTGTTCAGAAGGATATTTGGCCTTAATTTTCTTGAGTTCGGCCTTGGCATATTGTTCCGCTCGGTTTTGATCGATTTTGATATCCATGTCTTTGGCTTTCTGAAAGATCACCTTCTGTTCGACGATCTGGCGCAGGGCGGCGCCTTCGTTGATCCCCTCAGCGGGATAACCTGCGGTTTGCATCTGATACATCAGTTTGTAAACGTCGCTCATGAGCACAATATCAGAGCCTATTTTGGCGACGATGCGGTCAATTAACTCCGCGGACAAGCTGAGCAGCAGCGTAAGTGTGAGCAGAGTGAGTAGTATCTTTTTCATAATTTTCCTTGGTTCCGGCGTTTATAAAGTGCTTTTTGGCAAGGCACCGTCAGTAATAGTAGATCTCCGGAGTTTTTCTTTTGAGTTCCTGAATGAGTTGGTCATAGATCTGCTGTTTGCGTTCCTTGAGCAGAAGGGCACGAATCTCGTTGCGGTATTCCGCAAAATTGGCGTCCTGGGTGCCTTCGCGTTGCTGGATCAGGCGCAGGATATAGGATCTGCCGTTGACGTTGGCGATATCGGCGGTGTTGGCAGACAGTTCATGGGCGGCGCGCCAGAGCAGCGAGTCCTCGCCGGCGGCGGTAACAAAACCAATTTTGCCCTGGTTGTTTTTCAGAGCTTCCTGAGAGTGTTCGGCCACGGCGAGATCAAAGTCGTAACCTTCTTCCCTGATTCTTTTCAGGATGGCGGCGGCGGTGGCGGCATCTTTGCAGAGAATGCGCTGGATGTCATATTCCATCAGCTTGCCCTGAAATTCACTCTGGTGAATCCGGTAATAGTTGAACAGTTCTTCCTCGCCAATGGCAATGCTGGCCAGGCGTTTGGAAATCAGGGCGTTGGCCTTGATCTTTTTGGTGGCATAATCGATCCGCTGCTGAACTCCTTTTTCCTGATTGAGCATCTGAGCCTCGGCTTCCTGAGCGAGTAGAGTCAGATTCACCCAGTTTTCAATCTCCTGCTTTTTTTGTTCGGCGCTGAGCTTGTTCCATTGATCGTCGGTGAAGGTGGAACGAAATTTTTCGAGAGTAAGCATATCGCCATTCACTTCAGCGAGCGGTGTTTGCTGTTCGGCATCTCTTTTATCCCGGGTGCAGCTGCCAGCCAGCAGGACCAGCAGGATCAGGATCAGAGAGAACTTACGCATTGTTTATAAATATGGGGGAGTGTAGGTTAAGCGCAGTTTGGGGCGCTTGTCCGGAGGCGCGTCTTCGAAGTGCCAAAATTCAATCTTGCCGTAATTGAGCATTTCCTGCAAAGACCTGATCACAATCCCGTAAGGAACTTTATTTCCAGAGCTGTAGGCTTGGATGATGGGAGTTATATCCACCACCAGGCTGTCTCCCCGGATCAACTGCTCTGTTTTGAGTCCCGTGGCAAGCTGGCTGTCCTCGATCTTCACTGGCACGGTGACGTCGAGTGAATCGTTGACGCGGTCGGCGCGGAATTTGTAGGTGGTATTGCTGCCATAATAGGGATTGTTTTTCACATGTAAAACCAACTGGGCGCGGTTGATGGTGGTCCGCTTGCGCTGTAGCTCGTCCATCACGTTGCCATGCATATCCTTGAACCAGGAATTGTCTATGGCAAAATTCATATAGATGCGGGATGGGTTGATGTTATCGACAATCCAGCGGTCCGTGAGCAGAGGAGCTTCTTCTTCGGCAGGCAATCTATAACTGTCCCGGGTGGGGCGCTGTTCGTATTTAATTTCATCGGTATTGGTCTCACCGTCTTTGCGGTAAACGAAACTGAGTTGGGGGCCCCGTCCGGTTTCCAGAGACATCATTTCCACCCAGGAATAGGCGCCGGTCTTGATCGCCAGAGTCAGCCCCAAAGTGTCCGCTTCTGAGCGCCAGCTTTCGATCTGGGCCATGGGAATGGGAATTTTGATGACTGTGCCGGCGGTGAGAACTGTGTCCGGAACGGTGAAAACAGATTGAGAGATCAGGGTCAGGTTGGCATCCTGGATAACGTAGGTGCTGTCGGCAGTCCAGCTCTGATTCAGTTTATAAACAGATAGGTTCACGGGGTAGCGCTGAGCCGGCGAACGCTTGGTGAGGGTGAGGGCCAGAAAGGTCGAATCCTGATAGCTGGAAGGAATGTGGAAGGTTCCCTGCGCCGGCAGACCGGTGAAACGCATAAAGGCAACTGATTCGATTCCGTTGTAATCTCCGCAGAGCAGGGAGGATTCTGTGCCTGTGACCTTACCGCTTCCGGCAAAGCTGTAGCCGGCAACCATGTCCAGAGTGTCCGTTAGAGAAACAGGACGCACATTCGACCAGTTGTTGCCGGTAGGATTGTTTTTCTTTATGCATCCTGCCAAAGCCAGCAATGTGATTGCCAGCCAAAGTAGCTGCATTGACCATCTGTTCAATTTCATATAAGATACCTAATATAAAAGATCCTTCTCTAAATAAGTAGTATTAGTAGGCACTGTGGATAAGTGGATTATCGGTCAACCTTTTTTTTAAGTCGCTGTCTGTTAAGCTTTGGTGAGGCCGGCCAAAATGTGGATAACTTGTGGGTAAGCCGATAGTTGGTGCCCGTCTTGTCCACCGCGGCACAGGCAGGTGAGAATAAACTTGAGTTATCCACACTTATCCACAGAAACAATCCACTTATACACATGAATAAAAACTAAGCCTTGATGTTCTTGATCAACTGCTCAATATGGGAGCGGAAAGTATCGTCTTCCCGGAAGCGGTTGTCGATCATCTTTTTGGCGTGAAGCACAGTTGTATGGTCTTTTCGTTTGAAATACTCGGCAATCTCTTTTAAAGAAAGCTGGGGAATGAGCAGATTGGCGAGATACATCGCTATTTGGCGAGGATTGGAGATCATCTGGCGACGGGTTTTGTCCACAATTTGGGGGATGGTGATATTGTAAGCGAGGCAGACCTGCTGGGTGATTTTATCCAGGGAAATTTCCTTGCGGTGCTCGGAAATCATGTCGTTGAGGATGCTGTGCACGGTCTCGGTGTCCAGTTCGGCGGGATTCAGTTTGTTGTAGGAAGCATAGGCCAGAATGCGGATCAAAGAGCCTTCCAGGGCGCGCACGCTGGAGGAGATGGACTCCGCGATGAAGGTAAAGACGTCGTCTGAAAGCTCGATGTTTTCAGGCTCGGCTTTCTTGCGCAGGATGGCTACCCGGGTCTCAAAATCGGGGTTTTTAAGGTCGCAGAGCAGGCCGCTCTCAAACCGTGTAACCAGGCGTTTTTCCAGGTCTGGTATATCCTTGGGGGGACGGTCTGAGGTGAGGACAATCTGCTTTTTGCTGTCAAAGAGGGCGTTGAAGGTGTGGAAAAACTCCTCCTGAGTGCCTTCCTTGCGGGAAAGAAAGTGGATGTCGTCCACCAGCAACAGATCCACCTTGCGGTATTTGGCGCGGAAATCCGGCATTTTGTTGGAGCGGATGGAATCGATCATTTCATTGGTGAATTCCTCGCTGGTGGTGTAAAAGATCGAGCAGTTTCTCCCTTCCTGAGCCACGAAATTGCCCACAGCCTGCATCAGATGGGTCTTGCCCATGCCGCTTTCGCCATAGATGAAAAGCGGATTGTAAGTATATCCTGGCGCTTCAGCGACCGCCTTGGCCGCGGAATAGGCAAAGTTGTTGTTGCGCCCCACCACGAACTGTTCAAAACTGAAACGTTCGTTGAGCTTGGTGTTGAGGATCACCCGGTTGCTGGAATACTCTGCCGGAGAGGTCTTGTTTTCGGCCACATAATGGGGTGGGGAGTTGAATTTAATCTTGTAACGCTGCTTGTATAGAGCGTAGGATATTTCCCCCAGGGTATCGGTGTAGTTCTGGTTGAGATAATTCGCCGCAAATTGAGTGGGTACTCTAATCACTAACGTGTCGTCCATAATGTCCACCAGTTTTGTCTCCGAAAACCAAGTCCTGAAACTTTGATGATTGATGTTGTCCTCAAGCTTGTCTAAAATATTCTGCCAAATATCTTGGTCCATTCTCTCTATCCTATTCAAATAATCGTCTTTATCCACATACTGGAACCTATGCATCACAATACCGCATAAACTGCGGTAACCACTTGCTAATAAATAAAATATATCGTTTCTACACCAGCTTGCCTCAAGCCCAATACAAAAGTTATCCACATCTTGTCCACATTATTCGCAGGCACTTCAAAAAAGTCTTCCTGCGGCAGTTACAAATCTATATCGGTCTATTAAGCCAAGACATCCCAATTTTTTCCCCCGGCGTTCTTTTGTCAAGTGGGTAAATCGTTTAACATAATAACCGATATACCAGTCACATTCGCTAACTTATTGCCATAGGTAATGCTTAGCTGGATTGAACGATAAAGCTCATTTCTGACCTTAAACGGCTATCCTTTTCCTCTGGATGGGATTAAGGAAATATTCAAATTGGGTTCATCCAGTGTGTTTAGAATTTCAAACCATGGGAGGAGTCTCCCAATATGCGTAACTTCCTCTCTGAGAATGTTATCCCCGCCAGCGTAGATAAACCTTGACAAGATTTCAGCAGTTGACATTATGTACTTTATAATGCTTCCAAGAGGTTTAAGATGAAAACTTTAAAGTTATTGGCAATTTTATTACTGGTCCTCACCTTTGTTTCCTGCAAAAAGCCGGTCACAGAGCTGATTCAGCTGGATACCCCGATGTTCAGTGTCGCCAGCGGGACCTATCTTTCTGGCCAGGCTGTTTACCTCACCTGCCCGGAATACGGCGCTTCAATCTATTACACCACCGACGGCAGCGACCCGACCGACCAATCCACTCTTTATGCCAATCCCCTGATCATTCCCAATTTCTTTGTTGGCGAAGCCACCACCGGCACCATCAAAATACGTGCCTACAAGGACGGATTCGACCCCAGTGAAGTCAACTCCGCCACCTACTCCGTCACCTTTTTCAACACTGTGGCCACACCCCACTTCTCTCCCTTATATGGCAACATAGGCACCGATACCGAGATAAATATCACCAGCCCCACCCTAAACGCCGAAATACACTACACCCTGGACGGCAGTGAACCCAACCAGGCATCCGCGCAATATACCGAAGGCTTTACCATAAACCAGACTGGGGAAGTGATCCTGAAAGCCAGGGCCTATCGCAGTAAATGGAATCCCAGCGAGATTGCTGAAACCACCTATACAGTGAGCGAGCCTTAGATTTTTCTGAAATGGTTGAATTTTACTGAGCTTGAAACCTCAGATTTACCGATAGTGGTTATTACCCTTACCTTGTCCCCTTCGGGGGACTTTTTTTATAGCTGACCTTTTAGTGCGGGGTGGCTGGTTTAGCGCCCGGTTATCCGGTGGACGTTGAAAAACATCAGGCTTTCCAGTTCCGGCTCAAATGACAGCAGCTCAAAATCATCCGGAAGTTTATCGGTAATGCGACTTGCCTCTTCCAGATACTCCGCAAATCTGCTCTCAGCGTCAGTGATGGGGGCGGGCTCTGTGTGGTGATCGCCAAACCCAAGTTCAATGCTCAATTCCAGTGGTTTGGGCATCTGGAAATCCTGATGGTTCCATTCTCCGGTTTTGATGTTGAATTCATAGAGGGAAAGGAACTTATATCCATACTCAAGGATAAATTTAACTGCAGCGATGAAATAATCCACCTCTGCTTCGGTCATCGAATAATGCAGGTTCAGGCGCACCCAACCGGGCTTGATGCCGTTGTAGCCGGCGTTGGTGATCATCCAGCGGTAATAATCCGAGACCTCGCTTTGGACGTTCATCAGATGATGGCCGTAAGGTCCCGCGCAGGAGCAGCCGGCCCGGGTCTGGATGCCAAAGAGGTCGTTGATCAGGCGGGTCACAAACTTGGGGTGCAGGATGCGGTCGTGGTGACGTATATTGAAGGGCACAATCGACAATTTTTTGGCAGGGTCCAGCAGCCCGTAGAATATAATTCTGTCGTCTCCCTCAAAAGCTACCATAAACCTTTCGTAGAGATGTTTTTCCAGCCGATCGATCGTGTCCTGCCCCGCCTTGTGTTTCAACTGAAAGGCAAGAGCTACGCGCAAAGCCTGCATGATTCCGGGCGTTCCGGGTTTTTCCCGGCTTTCTATATCCGCAAAATACTCCTCCTTACTACTGGAAACAAAACTTACTGTGCCGCCCGCGGAAACTGTGGGAGGCAGGTTTTTGGGATAGATATTCTCGTTGAAGATGAGGATGCCGCAGGTGCCGGGGCCACCCAAAAACTTATGGGGAGAGAAGAAAATGGCGTCAAAAAAGCTTTCCTCGTCCCGGTTCATGTCGATCTCCACGTAGGGCGCGGAAGCGGCAAAATCAAAACAAGCCAAAGCTCCGTGACGGTGAAGGATCCGGGCCACTTCATAAACCGGGGTACGGAGCCCGGTGACGTTGGAGGCGGCGGAAAAAGAACCGATCTTCAACCTGCCATCGTATCGGGGGTCCGAGACCATCTCTTCCAGGCGGGTCAGGTCCAGTTCCGAAGTTTTGTTCATGGGGATTTCCACAATCTCGCAGAGCGTCTGGCGCCACATGATTTCGTTGGAATGATGCTCGTAGGGGCCAACGAAGACAATGGGCTTGCTTTCATTCATAAAATCGTGCAGGGCCTGGTTGCAGTCAATACCTTTGGGATTGCGCATTAAGCAGCTTTTCAGCACTCCACCGATCCTTTCGCGGGTGGCTGGAGGCCAATACACGCCCAGAATCTGCATCAGTTTATTCACTCCGCCGGTGCTGCCGCTGTCGGTGAGGATAATTTTGCCTTTGGGGCCGGCGTTCACACAGTCCTTGATCACTTTTTCCGCGTCGTGCAGAAGTGCGGTCATCGTTTTTCCGGTAAAATCGTCTTCGGTGTGCGTATTGGCGTAGTAAGCCAGAATTTTGTGCACAGCGCGTTCCACCGACTTGAGGCCCCGGCCGCTGGCGGTATAGTCCGCATAAACCAGAGGCCGCTCGCCGAAAGGAGTGGGGATCGGTATGTTCCGGCCGATGATGTCTTCACGCAGCCAGTCTAAACCGCGAATAAGTTCTTTTGGATTTTCCATGATAATCCCAATAATGGCAAGCCCTTGTTTTCGGCAAGAAATATTATTGATAGCGTCATAGTTTCAAAGATCAAACAAGTTGGTGTCGGTACAGCGGATTATCTAAATCCTTATTCTACTTGATTTACAGCTCTTTAATCATTTTTATTCAAGATCCTGAGGATGGGAATCTGGGTTGGCGGAAAAACATGTTGACAATATTCCTGCTCCGAGCCTATATGGCTGACAACTCCGTCCCCGAATTCACCTGTGGACAAGGGGCCGAAAAACATTAGAAACGAGGCTGGACATGAAACAGACATTTTTGCTTATTTTGATTATCCTGCTGGCAGCGGGAAACCTTGGCGCACTGCACTTTGCCCGTTGGAGCACCTCGCTGGGCAGTTTCACGGCGGAGATTTACGACCAATGGGTTCCGATCACCGCCAACAACTTCATCTCCCTGGCCAATAGCGGGTTCTACAACAACCTGATCTTCCACCGCGTGATCTCAGGCTTTGTCATCCAGGACGGTTGTCCCAATGGAACGGGATCTGGCGGCCCTGGCTACACCATTCCGGATGAATACCATCCCAACCTGCATCATAACCAGGCCGGAATCCTGGCTATGGCTCGCACCTCCGCCCCAAATTCTGCCGGTTCACAGTATTATATCACCCTGGCGCCGGCTCCCCATCTGGATGGAAATTACGCCGTTTTCGGTAAGGTGATCCAGGGCCTCGACACTGTCTTGGCGATAGGTCAGGTGCCCGTTGGTGCCAACGACAGGCCTTTGACACCCGTCGATATCGACACCCTGCGAATACTGGATCTGGCCATCATGAACGTCACTCCTTCTGATTCCACTGCATTCACGATCGGTGTCAACGAGCCGCTGATGTTTGTGGTGGAAACCGTCTCCAGCCTGCCCACCCAATTCACCTGGTATGTTGATGGAGTCGAGGGTGTCGGCATGGATTTTATCTTTGAAACCTCGTTTTCCACTCCCGGGAGTTATACCGTTTCCTGCGTGGTCGCCAATTCCGACTGGTCCCAAGAGATCGTCTGGTCTATCCTGGCCGAGGGAACTGCCGTCGGCGACCTCACCCCACCAGTTGTTAAAGGTTTGGAAATTTGGCCCAATCCTCTGCGCGAAGGCGCCCAACTGAGCCTGGCTTCCGGCGCTGATGGACCCTTCCAGGTTGGAGTTTATGATCTGAAGGGAAGATTGAGATTCGTACTGCCTGGGCTCTTGAAACAGAGTTCTGAGCTGTCCTGGGACGGCAGCGACCTGCAGGGAAACCGCCTTCCTGCCGGCCTTTACGTGATCAGGGCGCGCTCCGAAAGAAAGAGCTTCACCCGGCGCTGCGTGATCTTTTAAGCTTAAATGGATTTAAGTCAAAAGAAAACCCGGGCTAAGCTCTGTTTGATAGGGCTGAACAGCGCGTGGTATCAGAGTAATCCGGCGCTGTATTACCTG
Source organism: uncultured bacterium (assembly GCA_964292625.1). Taxonomy (GTDB): domain Bacteria; phylum Cloacimonadota; class Cloacimonadia; order Cloacimonadales; family Cloacimonadaceae; genus Syntrophosphaera. Next base: position 8,276 of record CAXYWN010000013.1, on the reverse strand, counting down.
CGCGAAAGCTTGCGAGGATTGCCTTTTTCCATCCAGCTGTTGGAATTCAGCCTCGCCGAGCCGCTCTTTGATGTCCTGACCCAAATCTACCGCCAAAAACCTGATATAGCTTGTTTTTCAGCCTATATCTGGAATAGCGGCCAACTTCGCCAACTGGTACCGGAACTAAGAAAGCTGCTGCCTTCAGTCAGAATAGTTATCGGCGGGCCGGAAGCGGCTGGCGGCGATTTTGGCGTGGGGGATTCTGATTATATCGTTAAAGGCTCGGGCGAGGGGATCTTCCGCAGACTCGCCGAATCCGGTTTCAGCCTGCCCGGCGGAGTTTACGAAGCCCCGGCTCCGGCGCTGCGGGATTTGCCTTTTCCCTACCGCCGCGCCGACAAAGCAGCGCTGCGCAGAAAACTGGTCTATTACGAAAGCTCGAGGGGCTGTCCCTACCGCTGCGCCTACTGCCTGTCGGCGCTCGATGAACGCAATGAGGCACGTTTCGACGCCGCATCCGCCGCAGACCGCAGAAGGCTTTACCGTGAATTGGACCGCCTGCTTGAATTTGAACCCCGCACCCTGAAATTTGTGGACCGCAGCTTCAACGTCCATCCCCCAATGGCACGGCTGATCTGGTCCTACGCTATCAAACAGGAAGAGTCTTGCGAGTTCCACTTTGAGATCTATCCCGATCTGCTTTGCGAAGAGGATCTGCAGATATTGGCCCAGGCCCCGCCCGGCCGGATCCGCTTCGAGGTCGGCATCCAGACCATAAACTCTGCTGTGGCACAAGCATGCGGACGCAAGTCCAACTGGGAAAAGACGAAAGCAGCCCTGAACGCCATCCGCGAACGTACCCATATCTGCGTTCACGCCGATCTCCTGGTGGGTCTGCCAGGTGAAAAATACGCCTCAGTCCTGCACTCCCTGGATGAACTGGCGTCAACTTTTCCGCGGGAAATCCAATTGGGAATGCTCAAAATCCTCCCGGACACGCCGATGCTCGAGTTTGCCCGGAACCGTCGCTATCAATGGTTGGACAGTCCACCATGGCAGGTGCTGGCAACCGACGCGCTTAGTTTTACCGAGGTGGCAAAACTGCAGGAACTGGCCAAAATAATCAACCTCTACTGGAATAAAGGCGAGTTTATCCAGCCCTGGCAAGAAATGCTGACCGGCGGTCAAAAAGCATCCAAACTTTTGCTGCGCCTGCTCGATCTGCACCACCGGCGGGACCTGACTCTGCACAGCGTTTCCAAAGATACCCGGGCTGAGGTTTTTGCGGAAATGCTAGCCGGGACAGGCGAGCATTTAACCTCCGATAATTGATCTATTTTGAATCATCCGGATCAAAGGGAAAGAACGTTAGAAAAACACATCCTGCAAGTTTGTTCAGTAATAAAGGCAGCGTGTTCCAACCCTTTATATAATGTCATCAATTATCCCTCAAAACCCCTCTGCAGAGGGGTGTAGGAATATAGGCGGGGTGTTTTAACCCCCGCAATTAACGACCCAAACCATACCATAAAACCCCTCGCCAGAGGGGTGCAGGACTTTGAGGGGCAATTCATTGTCCCTCTATTCAACAGAGAAAAGAAGAAAAATTCCTTTACAAAAAATGCACTCTTCATACCTTGGAAACTAGGAGTGACGATGAGCAGTACAAGCTTGACCTTTCTTCTCTATCACATCGTATTTAGCGTTAAAAAACGCGAACCGCGCCTGAACAAGATCCTTTGCGAGAGGATGTTTCCCTACATGGGCGGAATCATCAAAAACTTGGGCGGAATGCCGATCATTATCAACGGTACCCGAGATCATGTTCATATCCTCTGTTTCCTACCCCGTCACATCTCGCTTTCTGAGGCGCTTAAGGTTATCAAAGCAAAAAGCTCCCTGTTCCATAATCGGGTCCTGGCGCCGCAAACGCCGCCGCTGCATTGGCAGGATGGTTTTGGGATATTCACAGTCGCTGCCGAACAATTGGAAAAGGTGAAAAATTATATCGTCGAACAGGATATTCACCACCTTAACCGTAGTTTTGAAGAGGAATGGAGGATCCTTAACGACAAGATTATCAATGTTGTTCAAAACACTCCGACGATGACGTGCGAAACCGTTGAGGATTGATGATTTGTTCGTGTTTTGTCGATCCGCGATAAATCACGAATCAAAGTCCTGCACCCCTCTACCGAGGGGTTTTGAGGCATAGCTCGTGTGTCTTTTATACGGGGGTTAAAACACCCCGCCTATATTGCTGCACCCCTCTGCCGAGGGGTTTTATCCGGCTTGGCCTTGGCGGTTTATACGGGGGTTGAAACGCCCCGCCTATATTGCTGCACCCCTCTGCCGAGGGGTTTTATCCGTCTTGGTCTAGGGATTTTATGCTCGGAAAAACAAAGAGTTCGTATCACCATTTAATCCGCAGATATAGACATCGTTACCACTTTCCGCTTGACATCAACAGAGCTTACTGACGATGGGTACCTTAGTTAAAAATCCCAATTGAGGACTTAATGAAAGAAGGTTTTTTACCAAAAAACGATTTCCACTCCATTTTCTTCAACGACCAGGCGGAGCAGTGTAGTGAAGACATAAAGACTCTGTTTTTGAGGCATTTGGAATATTCTCTGGTGAAGGACACCACGAATGTTCAGCCTTGGGACATCTATTTCGCTTTGGGGCTCAGTCTGCGCGACAAACTGATCGAGCGCTGGCTGCGCACTCAATATGAATACCGCAAGCAGGACGTGAAGAAGGTTTTCTACCTCTCCATGGAATTCCTGATTGGTCGCCTGCTGGGCAATACGCTGATCAATCTGGACGAATACGACAACGCCTACGACCTGCTCAAACTTTACGGCTACGCGCTGGAAGATATCCTCGAGCTGGAACCGGATATGGGGCTCGGCAACGGCGGCCTCGGCAGGCTGGCAGCCTGTTTTATGGATTCTCTGGCCACTCAGGCTTATCCCGCATACGGTTACGGTATCCGCTACGAATTTGGTATTTTCAAACAAGACATCGTTCAAGGCTATCAGGTGGAGGAGCCGGATCAGTGGTTAAAAAAAGGCTGCCCCTGGGAGATCAAGCGTCCGGAGATCACCTACAGAGTGCGTTTCGGAGGCAAGGTGATCAGCGAGGAAATGACAGACGGTCGCACCTCGCACCGCTGGGTGGACACAGATGACGTGATGGCCGTTGCTTGGGACATCCCCGTTCCGGGCTACAAAGTTGACAACGTGAACAATCTGCGCCTCTGGCAGGCCACGGCCACGGACGAATTTGACTTCGACTATTTCAACAGTGGCGACTACGTGCGCGCCGTGGAGAAAAAGAACATCTCCGAAAACATCTCCAAGGTGCTCTATCCCAACGACAACATACATCTGGGCAAGGTGCTGCGCCTGGAGCAGGAATACTTCTTTGTGAGCGCCACGCTGCAGGACATCCTGCAAGGCTGGAAGCTTGACCACGACAACTTTTCCGAGCTACCGGACAAAATCGCCGTGCAGCTCAACGACACCCATCCGGCCCTGGCCATTCCGGAAATGCTGCGCATTCTGATCGACGATGAACGGATTGATTTCGAGACTGCCTGGGATATCACCCGCCGCTGTTTCAGCTATACCAACCACACCATTTTGCCGGAAGCGCTGGAAAAATGGAGCGTTGAGCTCTTCAAAGAGCTGCTACCCCGGCATCTGATGCTGATCTACCAAATCAACAACCACATTCTGGGCGAAGTGACGCGCCTCTATCCTGGCAATATAAACAAGATGCAGAGCCTGAGCGTGATCGAGGAAGGCCCCGAAAAGAAACTGCGCATGGCTCAGCTTTGCCTGCACGGTTCACACGCCGTGAACGGAGTGGCGCAGTTGCACACCCAAATCCTCAAGGACAGTATCTTTCCGGATTTTTATGAAATGTATCCGGAACGCTTTCAAAACAAGACCAACGGCATCACGCCCCGTCTTTGGCTAAAAGTATGCAATCCGCAACTTGCCAGCCTCATCTCCGAACACATCGGCGACGCCTGGGTGGCCGACCTGGACTGCATCCGCGGTATAGAACGTTATATCGACGACACCGAGTTTCTGGACGCCTTCCTGGAGATTAAACAGATCAACAAAAGAGCGCTCAGCCGGCATATCTTCAAGGTGACAGGCATCCGCACCCCGACGGACAGCATCTTCGACGCCCAGATTAAGCGCCTGCACGAATACAAACGGCAGTTGCTCAACGTTTTGGGCACCATCGCCCGGTATCTGCGCATCAAGGACAATCCCCAAGCTGAATACATCCCCCGCACCGTGATTTTCGCGGGCAAAGCCGCGCCGGGCTACTATCTGGCCAAGATATTGATCAAGCTGATCAACAATCTGGCCGTGGTGGTGAACAAGGATCCGGACGTGGCCGACCGCCTCAAGGTGGTGTTTTTGCCAAATTACACGGTCTCCCTGGCCGAAAAGATCATCCCGGCGTCGGATGTTTCGGAACAGATCTCCACTGCCGGCTTTGAAGCCAGTGGCACGGGCAATATGAAATTCGCGCTCAACGGAGCGCTGACTATTGGCACTATGGACGGGGCGAACGTGGAAATGGCGGAGGAGATCGGGGCCGAAAACATGTTTATCTTCGGGCTCAGCGTTAGCGAAGTAACTGCTTTGAAACAAAGCGGTTATAATCCCTATAGTTTTTATAATAAAGACCCTGAGCTGCGCCGTGCCATCGAAGCCATTGCCTCGGATATGTTTTCTCCCAAGGAAAAAGGCATCTTCGACCCCATCGTCCGCTCGCTGCTCAATTCAGGCGATCCCTACTGCATTATGGCTGATTTCCGCTCCTTCCTGGACGCCTCGCAGCGTATCGACGAACTCTGGAAAGATCAGCATGCCTGGGCCAGAAAAGCCATCCTGAATATCGCCCGGGTGGGCAAATTTTCCTCTGATCGCGCCATCCGCGAATACGCGCAGGATATCTGGGATGTGGAGCCGGTTCTGCTGGACTTTCCCTGAGCCGGGAGACCGGATGTGAAACCGGCAACTTATTATCCAGCATCGCTCTGGATCTGTCTGTGCCTGGTTTTGTTGCCGCTCTGGGTATTCGGCCAGGTGGTGATCAACGAGGTTTGCTACGATCCCACCGGTGTTGACAGCGGCAAGGAATGGATCGAGCTATACAACGCCGGCAACAACGATGTCAACCTGGCAGGGGCCAAACTCTTCAGCGGCGGCAGCAATTTTGTGGAAGTCTTTGAATTCCCCGCGTTCATCCTGCGTGCACGCCGCTATCTGCTGATCGGTGATACGCAGGTGACCCAGGCAGTTTTCACAGTTCCCCTGGCCTTCCAAAACGGAGGTGCCGAAACCGATGGCATCCGCTATCTTGGCCCTGATGGATTTTATTCAGATACAGTTCTTTACGATTCTCCCAACAGCAACAATCTGACAGATGACACGGGCTTTCCCGGCGTGAGCTTCGCGCCCGACGTTCCTGAGGGATATTCTCTGGCTAGGCGCATCAACGGATATGACACAAACGACTGCGCGGCGGACTTCTGCGCGGAAGCAAGCCCCACCCCTGGTCTGCCCAACCCCGTATATGTGGACTACGCCCTGTTGCATCCCCAAATCTGGCAGGAGGGGGATATCTGGCAATTCGGGGTCTGGGTGAAAAATCTGTGTGACCTCAGCCCGGTGGTCAACGCGGAACTGCGTATCTATCTGGATGGCTTGATGGTAGCAGAACACATTGTCTCCGATCTCACCAGCGGAGATTCGCTGCATGTGGTGAATATCTTGCCCGTTTATGACGCTCAGAATCATCAAATTTCCGCGCTTCTGGAACTGGAAAATGATCCGGATCTTGCCAATAATTCCCTGAACCTGGACCTCTTTCTCCAGAATTTAGAACATCCGGTGATTAACGAAGTGATGTTCCACCCAGATACTGGAAAGCAAGAATGGATTGAGCTTTGGGTGGATTCCTCTCCAGCCCGGGGAGATTATATGATCCGGGACGCCACAGGCAATGAATGCGGATTTTCTCTGCCCGGTTGCGCCGGCTATTTTGTGCTCTGTGCTGCGCCTGAGCAATTATTGCTGCAATATCCGGACTGTCCGGCCAGCGGGGTGATCAAAACCAGCGGCTGGGCTGTTTTGAACAACGACGGCGACAGCATCCTGCTGCTGGACTTAAACAGCCACAGCCTCGACCAGATGAGCTATACCGGATCGAACTCTCAACAGGGCAAATCTCTGGAACGTTATCTGCCGGCCTCGCAGCAAGTTCAGTGGCGATATTCGCTCGATTCCTCCGGATCTACGCCCGGACGGGCAAACAGCCAAAGCGTCACGGTGCCGGATTTTCAGGGTTCCCTCAGGGTGGAAGGCAGCCCCTGCAATCCCCAAAAAAGCGAAATTATCCGCATCTATTACAAACTGGACAGTCCCCAGAACCGGGTGAACTGCAAGGTCTTCGACCACAGCGGATGCCTGATCAGGATTCTAGCTGACTACACTCTGATCCCCGGCGAAGGCGTGATCACCTGGGACGGAAAGAACAGCGCGGGAAAAATCGTCCCCCGCGGACGCTATTTCTTTGTCTGGGAATCCCAACCCACGGATGGCAAAAAATCACTGCGTGAGCAGTTTACGGCGGAGATTTTTTATGGCTCACTTTCAAACTAAGTGGGTAACTCTGTCTAATATCGCCCATCTTATCTCGCCCTTGAGTCTGGCCCTTGAACTCCTTAATTGCCTCTCGTTCACTTCCCCTGGCTGCCAGGAGAGGTGTTCGGGGAGCCAGGTGGGAGCAGATGACCGAGAAGCAAGGTATGAAGCGTCTTGGTTCTGTTCTCTTAGCCACTGGATTCGAAATAGAGCCTTATTAGAAGGCCTAAATTTTCATAAGACATTCAGGCGCAGATTCGGCAGCCAGGCAGGGAAAATAATCAGGCCCAGAAAATTGAATTGACATAAAGAGGCTGATATTTTCACTTGGTAAAAGAGCAGATATCAAGCAAAGCTCTTAGACCCGATATAAATCAGCAGAGGTTTTATCCATGGTAGGAATAGTAAAGACATACACCACGATTGGCATCGACGGCCAGCAGCTGACCGTGGAGTGCGACAGCGCCGGACAGGTGTACGCGGTCAACATCGTCGGCATGGCCTCCAACGCCGTGAAAGAAAGTAAGGACCGCATCTTCGCCGCGCTCAGCAACTCCGGTTTTGAGGCCGCCATCAAGCGTTTCACAATCAACCTGGCCCCCGCCGACATCAAAAAAGACAGCGCCGCTCTGGATTTGCCCATCGCCATCTCCGTGCTGCAAAGCATCAAAAAACTTTCGGTGGAATATCTGAGCCGCACGGCCATGATCGGCGAACTCTCGCTGGACGGAACTCTGCGCCCCGTGAAAGGGGTGCTGTCCATCGCCCTGGCCGCCAAACACGATGGCATGGACGCTTTGCTGCTGCCCTATGAAAATGCTGAGGAAGCCGCCATCATCGATGGTTTGAAGGTGATACCGGTCACTTCTCTGCGTGAAGCGGTGCAGTATCTGAAAGGCGATATCGAAATCCCCGCGGCAACAGTTGACCGGGATAAGATATTCTCTGTTCTGAACGATTTTCCCCTGGATATGCACGACGTCAAAGGCCAGTATCAGGTAAAACGCGCCCTGGAGGTCTCCGCGGCGGGAGGGCACAATCTGCTGATGATCGGACCCCCCGGTTCTGGCAAAACCATGCTGGCCCGCCGGGTGCCCACCATCTTGCCGGAGCTATCTCTGGACGAGGCTTTGGAAACCACCAAGATTCATTCTGTGGCGGGTTATTCCAAGTATTTCCGCAACGGAATACTCACCACCAGGCCCTTTCGCAGCCCGCATCATTCCTGTTCGGAAAATGGCCTCATTGGCGGCGGAACCTTCCCGCGCCCCGGGGAAGTCTCATTGGCGCATTTCGGAGTGCTTTTTCTGGATGAACTGCCGGAGTTCAAACGAGGCGTGCTGGAAGTGATGCGCCAGCCGCTGGAAGACGGGGTAGTCACCATCCCCCGGGCCGCGACCAGCCACACCTTTCCCGCGGACTTCATGCTCATCGCGTCTATGAATCCCTGCCCCTGCGGCTACTACGGCGCCAATATCCCCAACCACGAATGTACCTGCGAATCGGGTGCCATCGCGCGTTACCGTGGCCGAATCTCCGGGCCTCTTTTGGACCGCATCGACATCCATGTGGAGGTTCCCAGCGTCAGTTACGCCGATGTTTCCAGCCTGCCTTCGG
>CAXYWN010000012.1:0-18758 GCA_964292625.1 uncultured bacterium | reverse complement strand
CACCTACAAGGATGGCAAACAAGCCTTGGAACTCGTTCCCTCCGGAGATATTAGCGAGATTGACTGCTCTCTGGTCTTGAAAAGCGGGCCTTTGGCAGACCGGGACGATATGCTGTTTTATCCCTCCAATCCCTTCGAATGGAAACAGGCACCCGAATCATGGAACGAAGGGGTGGGCAGAGAAAAAGCCCGCTGGAACGAGCTTGACCGGTTCTGGGACCTGCGTTCTTCTTCCCACGCGGATTCGCTGGAGGCAGCCTTTCTGAGCGCCGCCAGAGGCAACTATGAACAGGCCCTGGAGTTTCTAAAACGCCATCCGGATATTGACGAGGATTTTTTGAGCAACGCTATCCCCGGGGAGAACTCATCCGTTGACCCCAAGTTTTTTTGGCAGGCCGATGCCGGCCAGATGGATGCCGTTTACCAGGACTGGCTCCAATACCTCGATGAGGATCTAAGTTTCGCGGACCTGGTTTCTATTGCATATCCCGATGTCTATTACGCTGAGCTGCCCCGGCCGCTTGAATTCCGTGACGGCTCACCCAGTTTTTATCCCTGCTCCTTTTACCAAAATGGAGACACCAGGCTGGAACGCTTGAACAAAGCCGCGCGCTGGCTCAAACGGAAATACAAGATCGACGCGGACAAAGCCTTGAGCGGTCTGCTGCCCCTCGACATCGCAATCGGGCAAAAATATCTCAGCCCACAGCAATACAGCAGCCTGGCAGTCAGTCTGGCCCTCGCTAACGGCATTCCGGCAGCTTACGCTTACCGGCCCAATATGATCCTGGTGGGCTTCGATGCTAACCATTACGGATATTACGACCTGGAAAAATGCGCACCGGAGACTGATCCTGCTGACAAGAAAGCTTTTACTACCCTGCGGGTCCTCAGCTCGGATATTTCCGGAGCCCCGCTGACGCTTGACTTCACTGGGAACCTGAACCTGATCCGCTACCAGGACGGCTCGTTCTACTGGTCGGAAGGGGATCCCCTGGTGTATGAAGCCAATGGCGTTTATACCATCAGAGCGCCCAAGGGAGAATACTACCTCAATGCTGGATACAGGGTTTCAGACAGCCAGACCGCTTTCCAGATGAAACACCTGGACCTTTCAAGTGCCGACAGCCTGCAGGTGGAAATGGTCCTGCGGGACTACCCCCGCGGCTGGTCCGATGGAGTTTATTACAAAATACCAGACCTTCTCGCCGAGGTGGACAGCACCGGTTATAGCATCTTCCTGTTTGGCAACCACGACCAGGAAAACAGCATCCGCCTGGCCGAAAAACTGCGCGGCATGGGCCGGAAATTCCTCTGGCTGGGGCACGAACCGGCGCCGCAAACCATTGCCGATTATGTGTTTTGCCCCGGCTGGCAAAAGTGGGTTGAAGAGGATCAGCGCAACCGCGTGCGCACCATCACCCTGATCAAGGATGAGAATGGCAAATGGATCGGCAGTTACGAAGGGCTTTGGGACCGCCTGCCGGAATAATTTCCTTCATTCCGGGTTCCAACCGCAGGTTCAGGGCTATCGCGGACTTCAGTAATACTCGTAGCGGATATTCAGGCTGAAGTTTCCCATTCCTTTGTCCTGGCTGGCGCTGTACTCTGTCAGGTTGCCCTGTTCATCTACTGTGTAGCTGTAAATTGTGGTAATTTTGTCGTTGGGTGAGCTGTAGATTTGCTGAACCAGCCGCCCGTCCGCATCGTAAGTATAGCTGTATTTGCGCATCAGATTGCCCTGGGGATCGTTGATCGTGCTTTCTTTGAGGCGTCCCGCGGCATCCAGGATGTCAACTCTCTTTTGGGTGGGCGCGTCGTTCAGATAATCCTGCAGAGCCGTGATGCTGTTGTTTTTGGTATCGAAGCTATATTTGGCGGTGTTGATGAATTTACCGCTCAAGTCCTTTTTCTGGCTGGCGACCAGTCTTCCCTGGCGGTCATACACGTAGATCAGATTTCGCTCGCGGCGGCTTTCCACGGCATAATTCACTTCAATCTTGTAGCCGTCGGCGCTGTAGCTGTAGAGCTGTTCTTTGGAGATTACGCCCTGATCGTCGTAAAAAACAATCCTGGCGAGGTAGCCTTGTTCATCATAGAAGTAATCCGCGGCGCTTCCTGAGGGAGCAAAGATGCTGTCCACATCAGCCGTTGCGGTGTCGAATCCATCCTGGTAGCTGTAACGTTCCACCCGCTCCAGTTGGCCGTCGGGCCGATAGAGATACCTAAATCCCAGAGGATCGGGGCTGTGAGGATAGCTGATGGTGGTCTGGACGCTGCCCAGGCTGTCGAAACGGACAATCACATGGTCACGCAGGGAGCTTGGTTCCCAGATGATATCACTGGTTTGGATATACATCTTGCTGACTTTGCCCTGGAGGCCGAAATCCGTCCAGGAAAGTTGATCCAGGTCGCCATGCTTGAGCGGATACTTATCCAAAGCGCTGTGCCGCATCACATAAGGCGCGGCGGGTGCTGGATTGACGCGCAGGCCGGGTTCGGCAAAAGCCAGAGCGGCCAGGGACATCAGTATATACAGGCAGAAAAGTCTTTTCATTGATACTCCTTCAATTCCCTTGATAGATTTTATACATTTCTCGTTTACTTATCCTGTCAAGTTTTTTCTGCAGGGCATCCGCTCAGGCACCGCCAAAGCGCCAGCTGGAGTCGATTTCACCCTGCAGATAGAGAAAAGCGCTTCCGCGGATTAGAACTCTGCCGGAGAGGACCTCCACCTCGAATCCGCCGCCGCGCTCCGAGGCCTGATACCCTTGCAAAATCTTTTTACCGAGCTTAGCAGACCAGTAGGGGGCGAGATAAGTTTGGGCGGAACCGGTGACAGGATCTTCATTAATTCCTTCCCAGGGCGCGAAATAGCGGCAGATGTATCCGCCGGTCTGAGGCGCCGTGACGGCGATGCCCAACCAGGGAAATTCGGTTAGCTCGGCCAGGCGGTCAAAATCTGGCTTCAGCTCCAGTATTTGCTGCCGCTCGGGATAAACCAAGATCAGATTGCGGCTGCTTTTCGCGCTCAAGGTTTCGAGAGCTGCCTCCGCGCCCAGGGCCGCGAGCAAAGATTCATCTACGAGGCAGGGCGCAGGGATTTCCGCCGGGAAATCCAGCTCGATCAGTCCGTCCTTCAGTGTTGCCGTCAGTTTTCCGGAAAGGCTGTGAAAAACGATGCGCGTGGAACCTCTTTCCTCTGTGTCAAACAGGGCCCGGGCGGAAGCCAGAGTGGCGTGTCCACAGAGGGCGACCTCCACCTCGGGAGTGAACCAGCGGATATGGTAATGCGCGGGTCCAGATCTTTGCACAAAGGCGGTTTCGGAAAAGCCAAACTCACTGGCCAGAGCCAGCATCTGGCTATCCTGGGGGTATTCATCCACCCTCACAACGGCCGCGGCATTGCCTTGGAAATAGCTATTCGCGAAGGCGTTCACAAAGAAAACTGGGTCTGTATGCTTCATTATTACTCCCTTTCAGGCAGCGTCAAGAATCAGCGCTTCCTGCCGGAAACAGATATCAAAATAGGGAAAAGTTGTCAATAGAATTAGCCTCTGTGGCAAAGCGAGCGGATAAAACGACAGAAACGACCTGCTTCCCGCCTTGCTTCTCGCTCATCCGCACCCGCTTCATTGCCCGCACGCCTCCCCTGGCAGCCACGGGAAGTGAGTGAGAGGCGTTTCAGTTGTTCACGGGCTAAACTCATGGGCCGGATCAGAGCGGCGATATTCAGGCAGATTTATCCGCTTGGTTTGAAAGCAAGCCTCGAATTACGCCCAAGCCGGACAAAAAGATGGGGATGTAGCCTGAGCCTCATCCCCTATGAGTCATATATTTCTGATCAATTCGGATAGGTGAGGGTGCAGGCCTGGGAGACCTTGATCCAGTAAGCTTTTCCGGGTTCCATAGAGGTTGGATTGCTGCCCAGATAATTCAGCTCCTGCAGGTATGAGGAGATGGAGGCCAGGGCAGTGGCAGTAGCTTTAGCGGCGGCGGGCAGGTAGGAAACCAGATTCCAGCCGGCTTTGAGGTTGATGGGTGTGGCAGAGGCATCCACCTGGACCCCTGTCACTGTCAGGGTTGCGGGTGCTGCCATATTCACCCAGTAGCCTTCATTTACGGCCATGCTTTCCAAGGTGTTGAAATGGTCGTCCATCGCCGGAGCGTAACTCAGAGTCTCGTTTTTGATCTGCAGGAGACCGGAGATACCGTTAAAGACGTCTGTGACGGCATAGGAAGGCGGGACTGCGTTGAGGCTGATGAGGTTCCAACCGGCGGTCAGAGAAATCTCGGCCGGCAGTTCGCCAAAAACGATGGTGATGGGGGTCGATGCGTTCGCAGAGACTGTCACCTGGACATTTTTGGCATCATAACCGGAGGTTGCTACATTTAGCGTGTATGACCCTGGTTGCAGATAGCGGTAGAAATCCCCGTGGCTGGGGTCTGTTTCCACGCTGGAGTAGGTATTATCGTGGTTGACGACGGTGATTGTCGCCTGGAGGGGATTTCCGTAAACGTCCTGCACCGTGCCGTGGATACCGTAGAGGGCTTGTTCCGTGTAACTGAGCAGCGCCTCATAGTTGTAGTTCCAGTAGCTTGGCATCGTGGAAGCTGAGGGCATCTTGGTGTTGGAACACTCGATGGTAACCTCGCGGCCGTTGCGGGTGTAGTTCATCCAGTCCTGACGGCCTCCGGCGATGCTGTACCAGGCGGCGCCGTTGGTGATGCCGTTGGAGCCGATACCGGTGAAGTAGCCGCTGGGCCCGTTGGCCTGGGCGTGTGAAGCATAAACCAAACTGGAAGAGACGAACCAGGCGTCGTCCGGATGCAAGGTGGAGGTGTAATCCCAGGGATAGTTGACCACTTCCGCGCCGCCATGGTAATTGATACCGAAGACGAAACTGTGGGCATTGGCGAAATCCATCATCAGTTGGGTCTCGGTTTGGATGGCGCCGCTGTTTGGGCTGCCGTTGTAATTGGGGTAATTGCGGTTGAGGTCGATGCCGTTTTGATTGTAACGGCGAGCACCGGAAACAGAGGAGTTGCCTCCGTAGTAAGTCCCGTCGGGATTGGTGTCTGGCCCGATGTAGAGTTCCATATTGTTGACGATGTTGGTAAGCCGGGGATCAGTTCCATACTGACTGAGCAGGGTGTCGATGAAGCGGAGCATCAGCATATAGCCGGTCACTTCATCGCCGTGCATGGTACTGGTATAGAGGATTTCCGGTTCTTTTTCCTCGGTGGAAACGTTGTCCGAAATCTTGGCGACGAGGATGGCGCGTCCGCCCACGGTTGTTCCCACATTGATGATCTGACAGAGGTTGGGATAGGTGCTGGCAAATCCGTTCATCATTGCCACATAGGCATCGTAGGTGGGATAGGCATCCCAGGCGCGCAATGCGGATTGGCTGTTGCTCATGATAGCCGGAAATTCGCTGGCCGGAGCTGGCAGCAACTGGGTTTTGTAACCCAGGGAGCTGAATTCTTTCCATTCCCAGTCATTGGCGTAGGCATAAACCCAGTTACCTTTCACATTATCGATGGAGATTACTTTGCTGAGGTTTTGCAGTTCTGCTTTGTTCAGCAGTTCGAAGCGGAAATAATACTGGGTCCACTCCCCTGCCAATAGAGGCAGGGAGAGCAGAACCAGCATAATCACGATGATTATGTTCTTCATTGTTTCTCGATTAGTTCTTGACTGCGATCACTTTGTAGAAGGCCATCGGCAGTATTTGGGTATCTTCCCATGTAGTGCCGGGGGCGTTGACGGTGGCGATGGGTGTGACGCCGTAATTTCCGTAGGGATCGGTGGAGCGATAGACTTGATAGACGTCAGCGTGTTCGACGCTCTGCCAAGTCAGCTTCGTGCCGGTGGAAGTGCGGGTGACGGTCACTACAGGCTGGTCGAGTTCAACGATCTCGCTGATGCTGATGGGAACTGGCGCTGCGCTGGTACCAAGTACCTGACCGAAGTTCAGGTTGTAGGTTTCGAGGGCGTCATATGTCACATCTGCGCTGTAGTCATAGATTTTGAAGCTCACGGTTTCGCCTTGGGACGCAAGGTTCACCACGATAGTCACGTAGGCGTTTCCGCCCATGACCACCACATCGGCCACACCGCGACATTCGTTGCCGACAAAGGCACTGATAACATCGTTAATCTGTCCAGCAATGCCGTTGATGGTGACGATACCATAGACTGTGGCGGAGTGGTCGAGATAACTGATAGGAACTGGCGCTGCGCTGGTGCCCAGCACCTGACCAAAGTTCAGGTTGTAGGTTTCGAGGGCGTCATATATCACATTCTCACTGTAGTCGTAGATTTTGAAGCTGACATTCTCGCCATTGGAGGCCAGGTTCACCAGGATGGTTATGTAAGCGTTTCCACTATTGACCACCACATCCGCCCTGCCGCGGCACTCGGTGCCAACAAAGGCGCCGATGACGTCATTGAGCTGTCCGGCAACGCCATAGATGGTAACTTTGCCATAGACTGTGGCGGAGTTGTTGGGATAAATGACTGGCACCCAATCGGGTCCGGTAACTGCATTGACGGTGACTTGAACGCTGTCGTAGGCGTAGGTGTAGCCGTCATAAACAGAGAAGGTGATGGTTTCGGTGCCGGTCCAGTTGACCAAGGCGGTGAAGGTCACATTCAGACCGTTGATGGCCACGTTGATGTTGGTGTTTCCGCTATAAGCGAGTGTGAGAGGATCGAGGTCCTCGTCGGTGACGTAGGAATTGAAGTTCTCTTCCAGACTGCCATTGCGGTCGAATGCAAGGATAGCGGGAAGGTTGATGGTGGGGGCATGATTGCCATTATCCCAGACGTCCATGGTGGCTGATACTTCCATGCTTGGATTGACGGGGTCGTTGGAGTAGATGGTGAGCATGGCTTCATAGCTGCCCACAGCCATCCCGATGGCGGAGAAATAACCAGTGATAAGTTGGCTTTGACCGGCAGGAATCGATCCACTGAGGGGCTGCACGCTGAGCCATTCCACTGGTGGAATCGCTTGAGGGACAGTGAGCGTCCCTGTGAGGGTGTGAGGTTCTGCGTTATAATCGTCGCCGATGATTTGGTAGGGTAAGGACATCGTTCCGCCAAAGGATGAGGCGATGCTCACATTGACTGTGGCTGTGGCAGTTCCATTTCCGTAAATGAAACCAAAACCGTTCGAACCTGCGCCGTACCAATCGATGGTGATGCCATTGCCGCTGGTGTTATCGGCAACAAGGTCGCCGCCGCTGCCACCCACGAAGTTGGTGACGCTGTTGACGGTCACTCCGGTGGGGAAGCTGACGATGACGTCTTTCAGCCATTCGGTGTCCGTGCTGCCGTTATAGACTGTAAAGGTCCAATTCTGCGTAGTTCCGGGCATGTATTCCAATGCACTGAGGGTGAGGGTGCTGCCGGCGATGCTGCGATCACCTTTGGCACTGCCCAAGGCAGGTTGTTCTGAGATTCCGCGCAATTCTGCCAGAGAGATTTCATAGGTGAGGGTCTGGCTACCGGTGTTGGTGATGGTGAAGCTGTCGGTGCCTTCGTTGCCGACCTGGAGATTGGCATAGAGGGCGTTATTGTCGATATTGATGATGGGCGGAATGAATCCGGCCCCAGTGACAGCGAGGTTGACTGTGGCACTGTTCACCGCATTGCTGGCGATCACCACATTGCCGTTGTAGGCGATGGCTGCTGTGGGGGCAAGGGTGAGATTGTAGGTCTTGCTGGCTCCGGCATTGACGTTGAAGCTAAGCGTGTTACGGCTATCCTTGTCTGTAAGTATGCCAAACTGCTCGCTACGGCCAGCGGCCAGGCTAACCGTGTATCCGGTGGGAGTGGTGATAGTGCCCGTGAGGGTCTGGTTACCACCGTTCAGGATGGTGAATTGTTGCACGCTGTTAGTTCCGACCGCTACGTCACCATAGCTAAGAGTCGTGGGATTAGCTACAATCATGGGTCCGGAGGCGTTAGGCAGCAGGGCAAGTTTCACGTTGGGACGGTTGGTAGAGGTGTATGTTCCGGTGAATAAGTTAGTCTGGTCAACAGAATCGCTACGTCCGTAACGATAGCCGTTGGTGACAGTTGTGTATTGGGTGGTACCAGATGAATTATATGAGCCAATCACACCGAAGGCAGTGTCAATTACGATGTTGTCACTTCCGTTCCACAGGAAAGGTGTGGACAGGGTCAGCATGTTCCAGCCTGTCGTGGTGGGTTGATATGAGGCAGATGTCCACACTGTGCTTAATCCGGTGCTGATCCAGGATCCAACGTCAACCGCTGTGGTGTGACCCATGCGGATAAGATAGTTGGGCATCACTTTGGTTGGAAGTCCGGTTACGTTGAAACCGATCTGGGAGATGTTGATAGGCCCTACTACACCGAGGGCGTTAAGTTCAGCAGCGGTATAGACGGATTGTCCATGCAAACTCTGCCAATAAACGTTAATCGGGCAGGCGGTGGATGTACTGCCGGAATCAGTACCGGTACCGATTATCACTGTGGTAGGCACAATCGCCGTGGGTGTGGCGGTCACAGTGTCGGTGGGGTCGGATTCGTTGGCGCCATAGGCGGCTTTCAGATAGTAACTGTAGGTGGTTTCGTTGACCACAGCGTTATCTCTGTAGGAAAGACCAGTGACCGCGGTGAGCAGTGTGCTATTGCGGAAGATTTTGTAGCCGGTGGCAGTACCTGTAAGCGGAGCCTGCCAGGCAAGATTGACGAAACCATTGCCGGCTGTGGCTGTCAGGTTACGAGGCGGGTAGAAACTACTGGGAGCGGTGGAGGCGGGGAAGATGATATCATCCACCCAAGCGCAGTCCGAACCGGTGTCCACACTTACATCTTTCATATATTCCCATTTCAGGGTTCTGGTTCCCACTGTGAGGGGGTAAGTCGCTTGAGTCCAGTCCACAGTTCCGGACCAACCTGTCCCTTGCAGGACACCATCGATGTAGAATTTCAGTTTGTCATAATTGGTTTCGGAGGACACCTTGTACCAGAAAGTGAGGTTGCCAGGTGTCGAGAGGATACGGGTTGTTTCCATGGTGGTGGAGCCGTAGGCAGGGATAACGCCACTCTTGGCAGCATAAGTTCCGGTGTGGGCACCGGTATTTACAATAGTCCAGGGGATTGTACTCTGTATCCAAGAGAAGGAATTGAAGTTGCCGGTTTCGAAATCTTCGAGGATCAAACCGACAGCGGGCATCTCGGTCTTGGTAGCGGTATAGGCGCCTGCTGTGGCATTGAAAACCAGGGAGGCGACGGTACCGATTGTCATGCTGGAGGCAGCGGTGATATTGAAGCTCAGGTTGGTGCTGCCCGCTGCGGCGATGGCTGCAAAACTGGCAGTGCCTGTGTTGATGGTGATGCCCGAAGTAGGACTGGTGAGAGTCGCCGAGCCAGCGAGAGAAGCTGCCGCACCTGTGTTATTCAAGGGCATGGTGACAGTCACCGTTTCACCCGGATCCAGGCGACCGTCGTTGTTGCCGGGAGCGGGATCGGAGACAGTCATATTGCCAAAAACCAGGGCAGGTGCATTGATGGTTTGGGTGAAGTTGTGCACCCAGGTATTGCTGCCACTCACCATCGTGATGGTGAAGGCGGCGGAACTGCCGTTGGGAACGTTGTTGGCAATGTTGAATTTATAGGCATTGTTGATGGTGGTGGAAGCACCTGCGGCCAGGGAAGCGATCGTCTCGCTATTGTCCGTGAGGGTGATTCCAGTGGTGGCGCAGGTGAGAGTGGTTACTACGTTGGTGGCAGTCACAGAACCTACGTTCTGATAGGTCACATTGAAGCGTCCGGCCTCGTTGTATTCGGCAACGTTGTTGTTGCTGTCCTCATACACGGTGGAAGACACGCTCACATAAGGACCGGAATTGGGAATGATACTGACATTAGTTTGAAGGGTAATCTTGTTTTGAGCGGTAATCGTCATTTTGGCAGTGCCGACATTGGTGAAGGCAGTGATCGGCAGGTTCAGAGAACCGCTGGCGGGGACCATTGCCGTACCATAAATCACACCACCCATGGTGAGCGCCACACGGGAATAGGGGGCAGCGGTCACAGTTATCTGGGTGGCACCGATCAGTATCTGGGAGGGGTAGGTGGCGTTGTTGACTGTGGGGACACCCATATAAGTCATCAGCGATGGATCGCCCATGATGTGGTAGATTTCCCAGTAGTAGTTGGTGCGGGAGCTTCCGCTCTGCTGCACGGCCATGTTGCCCATATACATGGCTTCCCCGGTGGTGGTAGCCCAGTTTGTGGAGGCTTCACCGTGGGTGTGGAACATAGCGTCGTTGGCACCAAGTTTGCTGGCATTATAAGCAGGGGCGGTACCGTCGATGGGGGTTTTATAGCCAACCGCCCAGTAGTAGTCTTCATTCCAGTAGGTGCTGTTGATACCACCGATGTAAATAACTCCGCCGCCGTTGGCTTTGCGGATCACCGCTTCGCCAAAGCAGGGGCTGGAATAGTTAAATTCGTTGGTGATACAGCAGTTACCCACCATCACGCCATACTTATTGGCGTTGGTCATGGCGTTAACATCGGAAACCGTAAAGGTGGGGTCGGCCCAGGAGGTTTGACCGCCGTGGGCTGTGTAGTTTATATAGCCTCTGCCTTCGTTGGCATTGGCGATTATCACCGCATCACTGGTCTGGGAAGCGGGGTATAGATAATTGTTGGAAGTGATGCCATGGGCAGAGTTAAAATACTCCGCGGTGGCGTAGTTAATGGCGCCGTTGCCATGGGTGGGAGCCCAGCTCGCATCGGCACCGGCGATGAGGACTGTCTTACCCAGATAACTGAGGTCTGGCATCAGGGTCTTTTCATAGGTGATGGTCTTAGTGATGATGTTCGCCAGTTCGGTGGTGCTGGAAACAGAGAAACGGCCGTGATACATTTCCGGCATGTAATCTGTTCCGTTCAAACGCACATAGGTGAGGTCTGTAACGTGTGACTCGGTGGCGCCGGTATTGGTGGCGACGGTGATGGTGCCAGATTCATCGCCGATAATCAGCAGATAGGTGGGAGCGGGATTGGCAGTGGTGGCGCTGTTCCACAAATTCTGCATATAGGTTTTGATGGCGGCTGCGGTGTTTGCCACCATAGCGCCGGAACCGACGGTGACCACGTTTACGATGAATCCCTGCTCGGTCTTCCAATCCACATAGGACTGGATGTTGCTGGTGTAAGCCGTCGGGCAAAGAATGACCATCTTGGTGGGATAGCGCACCAGCTGGGTGCGGGTGTCCGCGTTCCAGTTGAAGAAGGTCTGGCCATAGAGTTTTTCAAATTCAAAGGAGGCGGTTTTGGCCAGCATGTCGGCCGTGCCGAGGAGGTCAGGATTGATGAATTCGACGCGGACGTCAAAGGCTTCCATCACACTGATGGACTTATTCACGGGGTCGTAGCGCACCGGGAAAAAGTCCAGGGCGAAAACGCGCACTCCGCGCATGATGCCCAGATCGGTCACCTGCACCCAGTCGCGGCTGTTATATCCGTCCCGGCTGTAGATATCGTCTTTCACCACAAAGGGCAAGGTCGCCGGGTCGGAGGATTTGGAGACAGGCTCCTGGGCGGGGATGATGCGGTTTTGCAGTTTGCTGGAAATGTTGTCCAACTCCCGTCCGGATTGAGAAGTGATGGTGGCGCGCAGTTCGGCGCCGAGGGGGACGGCGATCATCTGACGCAGCATGGGAAGCTTGGGCTCCCCCACCGCGTTCGTGAAGCCCCAACCTTCGATGGAAAGCTCGTCAAAGGCGCCTTCCTTGGTTTGGATCTCACGTAGTTTTAGCTCGCCGACGTTATATTGAACGTCAAAACCGAGGTCGCTGTTGTTTTTAAGCAGGGCCTGGTTGGCTGAAGTGGATAGCTCGATCTGCCGGGTTTGGGCGGACAGAGCCATGAAACTGGCAAGAATGACTGCTATAAGCAGGATCATCCTGATGTTGAACTTTTTGTGCATAAGTTACTCCTGACAATTGTTGCGTTTGTTTCTGTAAACTTGTTCAGTGCTATTGGTCACGTACCATCATGTATAATTGACAGCCGTAAAAGATTGATTATGCTCAAACAATCTCAAACCCGCATTCTGTCAAATGATAATTGATAAGCAGATATAGACATGAATCTTATCTATCCACTGCGAAACCTGAACAGGCTTAATCATGCATAAGAAGCAAAAATGAGGCCATTCATGCTCTTAACTCAATTTCCCTGTTTTTAACCTTTAACCGGTTCGTTTTAGCCATCTCAACCGACCCTCGCCCCTTGCAGCCGCTCAGCCGCAATTCTAAACAAGCCCACAAGCCAAAAATGGCTCTTGGGCCCTGCCTGTCGCACCTTATTTCCGCATGGAGCAAAGAGGGCAAAGCAGAGAATTTCAGTTCATCCGGTCACCGGGGGAGGAAGCTCAGAAAAGAACAAGCCCGGCTTGGAGGCCGGGCCTGTTGTATTGAGGGAAATGGTTGCTTATTTGCCTTCGTATTCCAGGTCTGTGGGCACAATCATGGGGACGGCGTAAGGATAGTTTCCGCTATCTCTATCTGCAAACACAGCCTGAGCTGTAGCGGTGATATGTATCAAACTACTGAATTAGTCAAAAGCTGTCAGAAGCTATTTCCTGACCACCCTCGCTTTGATCCAGGCGGTCATTTCTTCGAGCACGATGGGTGAGATGGTCTGCTCGATCTGGGCATATTCAGCTGGAAGGCCTGTTTCGCATTCCTGGAAGAGGTGGTTGAGGCCAGGAAATTCTCTCAGGGTATAATCTTGGTTGCCACCTTTTTCGAGTGCAGCACCGATCGCGGCAAGATTAACCTCAGATGGCACTTGCAGGTCTTTGGAGCCGTTCAGCGCCAGCACCGGGCATCTGACTTTGGTCAGCCAATCAGAAGGATCCAGCCTGATAAACTCATACATCCAGGGATTGGTCATGCTGTCCATTTGCATCTTGTACAGCTCAGCGTAGCTCATTCCCTGGGGAATTTCGATGGCGCCGTCATCCATCTTTTCCGTCAGATATTTTCCCAGCTCGGTCTCCAGATCTTCCAGGTCCAGCGCGTTGATCACCAGCTCAAAGGCTCCGGCATTCACTGCCAGGGTCTGCTGCAACTCTTCTTCTTCCATGCCGGAGGCCCAGATCAATTCTTGTTGGGCCAGCAGCAGCTTATCGCCGCGGATGCCTGTTCCAGCAAGGAGTACGATGAAATCCACTTCTTCACACTGGGAGGCCGCGATCGGCGCGATGACTCCACCTTCGCTATGGCCCACCAGACCAATTTGGCCTATCTCTGGCCGGGTTCTCAGATAGCGCACGGCGCTGATGGCGTCGGTGGCAAAATCGTAGGTGGTGCCACTGGCAGGGTCGCCTTCCGAAGCGCCCACGCCCCGGTCGTCGAAACGCAGAACGGCAATCCCGTTGCGGGTCAGATGATCGGCAATTACCCAAAAAGGTTTGTGTCCCATAATCTCTTCATCCCGGTTTTGCGCTCCGCTGCCGGAGATCATCACAACCGCCGGGAAAATGCCTTCACCTTCTGGAAGGGTGAGCGTTCCGGCCAGTTTGATCTCCGCCTCCGGATTGGGGAAAGCCACTTCCTCGCTGCGATAGCCGAAGGGTTCCTGCGGCTCCTGAGGACGGCTGTAAACCGGCTTTTCCAGGGCTTCACGCTGCAGGTCAAGAGGAAACTCATTACCCATCTGCTGGAAAGTTCCCTCCAGGATGCCGTCTTTGAGTTCAGCCGCATAGGTGATCTGCACCATGTCCACGGCCAGTTCCAAACGCGGATTGGAAAAGCTTATCTGGCTAACTGGCAGGTCGAACGCGTTCTGGTCCGGACTGTCCATCGTGGCACTCAAACCCTCCTCGGTTGACATAATATGAAACACAAGCCGCAGCTTCTGACCGCCGACCTCCAGCAGGCCATTCCAATCGCCCGTTATCTCCTGGGCGCAGATGCCGGCCACGGCGGCCAACATCACTAAGAGCGTGATAAACTTCTTCATCTTGTTCTCCTTACTTGCCTTGATCTGATTTTTTTATATCCATTCCCGCGGGCATGCTGTTTGTCAAGCAAAACTTCAAAATTACTTGGCTTATTTCTATCATTAGCTACTGGACAGACTGATTATGCTTCTCAAGGAGTCTCATCCAGTCCGAAAACTCGTTATGCCTCTCCGGGAAATTGCGTCTGAAAAGAGTCTCTGAAACACCTCAGTTGTTGACAGATTAAGCCTGCTGAAAATATTCGTTTGCCAAGGATAAGAATGATCGCGAATGAAGAAAAATAACCTCTATGTTTTGGAGCAGATGCCAGTCGGCAGTGCCATCCTGAACCTCGCCCTACCCAGCGTGCTGGGCATGCTGGTGAATATTTTTTACAACCTTACAGACACCTTTTTCATCGGCAAGCTGCACAATGAAGCGCTGGTGGCCGCGGTATCCATTTCGCTGCCGGCATATACGTTCCAGATGGCAATCGCGGGAATCTTCGGGTTTGGCGGAGCCAGTTATCTCTCTCGGCTGCTGGGTAAAAAAGACTATCAGAGTGCCCGGGAAACCACCTCCACTGCAGTGTTCAGCACGCTGATACTGTCTTTCATCCTCGCCCTGGTGGGGATTTTGTCCATCCCGCTGTTTCTGAAAGCGGCAGGAGCGGCGGGCGAGACTGCCCTGGCTGCGCACCAATATCTGTTTTGGATTCTGCTCGGCAGTCCCTTCATTTTGCTAAAATTCGCGCTGGTTCAGCTGATTCGCGGCGAAGGCGGAGCCCGCTACGCCATGTACGGACTTTTTATCGGCACGGGGGCGAACATTATTTTGGATCCGATCTTCATCTTCGGATTGAAGATGGGAGTCACCGGCGCGGCCGTGGCCACGGTGATTGGCCAGGGTCTGGCCATGTGCTATTTCATTTGGTATTATCTTTCCGAACACGCGGTGGCGGCGCCGGCCATCAAATATCTGCACCTGCGCTGGGAGATCTTCCGCGAAATACTGGTGATCGGCATTCCAGCCTCGCTCAACCAGATTATGATGAGCATTGGCAACACCATTGCCTACAGCCTGGCAGCGGTTTACGGAGTTAGCACCGTAGCCGCCTTGGGGGTATCCGCGCGGGTCTTTTCGATTCCCATCTTCGTGTTTATTGGGGTTTCGATCGGCGTTCAAGCGCTGATTGGCTTCAATTACGGAGCGGGCAACTTCCCCAGGATGAAAAAGGCCATCAGCACGGCCATCTTGATCAATCTGAGCCTGGGCGTGGTTTTCACCCTGCTTTTTGCGATTTTCCCCAAGCAACTGATCGGCATGTTCATCCGTAACGAAGACACCATGGAAATCGGCCGCCAAGTGCTGAGAGCCTACGTTTTCGCCATCCCCTTTGCCGGGATTGGCATGATTCTGATGAACAGCCTCCAGGCAATGGGAAAGGCGCTGCCGGCCTTCATAGTTTCAATCTCCCGGCAGGGGCTGGCCTATATTCCGGCGCTGCTCATCCTGGACAAGTTTTTCGGCTTCGGCGGCCTGGTCTTCGCGCTGCCGCTGGCGGGCGCCGTTACGACCCTACTTTCCAGCGCTTTCGTGCTAACCATCGTCAGCCGCCTCAAACACACTCCGCCGGCTCCTTCAGCCCAGGATTTCATCCTGTCCGTTCCCTTGGATGAGATCTGAAACAGGCAATTCGGAGCGGATTTGAGAAGCAAGCGATATACGCAGCAAAGATAAGCGTCTGTAATCAGCAGCCAATATCAATTGTCTTAAAAGCAGTTGGGGATAATTACAGGACGATAGCCCTGGCCGAATAGGACTGCGCCAGCTCCTGGTGCGAGGTGATGATAACTGTCTTTTCCCGGAAAAGCTCAAAGATCAGGTCCATCACGCAGGTCGCGTTCTCGGCATCCAAGTTGGAGATGGGCTCGTCAAGCAGGATGAGTTCTGGATTGCAGAGAAGCAGTCTGGCGATTGCTATCCTCTGTTTTTCGCCGCCGGAAAGCTGTTCTCCCCCTTCTCCCGGGATGCCGTTCATGTATCCAGGTGTGGCAAAGCGGTCCAGATTAACGCTTTTCAGGGCAGCCACAACCTCGGCTTCTGAAGCGCCGGGATTTCCGTAGCGGACGTTTTCCAGCAGGGGAATGTTATACAGAACAACGTCTTGAGAGAGATAGCCAATTCTTGATCTAAGCCTTGTGACGCCGTAATCCCTGATGTCAATGTCCCTGAACCTAATCTGCCCCTGCTGCGGGATGATCAGACCGGCAATGAGGTTCAGCACGGTGGTTTTGCCTTTTCCGCTTTCTCCCATGATGGCCACCTTCTCTCCCCGCGAGATTTTGAAGCTCAATGAATCCAGAAGGACGGGGCCAGCCTCCTCATATCTGAAGGTTACGCCGTCGAACTCGATGATGTCCCGGCCCGTGTTGTCTTCAACTGTGTTTTCCAGATCAAGCGACTCTGAGCCCGGTTCCCGGTTTTGCTCTAGCTCGACAAAGGTCTTATCGAGTTTCCGGTAGGAGACCAGAGACATAGCGATGCTGTTGTAAAATCTGGATATATTGAGGAAAGGCGCATAAAATCTGTTCAGATACTGGATGAAGATAATGAGTTCGCCCACGCTGATAAGCTCTTGCTGCACCTTCCGGATGCCGGCGAAGAGCATGGCTATCATCACCAAAATCTTGATCCCGCTGGTGAGGGGAAAGAGGGTGAAAGTTACATTCAGGCTTTTGACCGCGGTGCGGAAATATTTGGCCAGCAGGCCGGAGAAAACCCGCTCTTCCCTATCTTCCTGCGCGAATAGCTTGAACAAACGGAAGCCTTTTATCCGGCTGAGAGCGGTGGAGGTGATGTGCGACATCTGCTCCCTCAGGCTGGTGGAAATTTTCACCTGCCGGTTGCCCAGGGTAAAGCTGTTGAAGATAATCAGCGGAATAGGAATCAGCATCAGGAGGGTCATCTGCGCAGAAATCCTGAAGCACAGCCAAGTCATAAAGACCACCGTCATGAGATCCGGCAGGAGGCCGTTGACAGGTGCGACGACTACGTTGCGGATGTTTTCCACGTCCGTGAGCAGACTCATGCTCGTTTCGCCAGAGCTGAGGGAGTTCAGGTATTCATGTTTGCTCCTCAGCAGGCCGGAGAAGAGCCGCTTCCTGAGGTCCGTGAGTATCTTTTCACCGTTGTAGGTAACCAGATAGCCCCTGATGATTGAGATTAGCAGCGCCAGCAGGGCGATCACGAGATAGAGGATCAGCAGCCGCGTGAGGAGGGGGCTGCCGGAAAACCAGCCCAAAAGAGGCGTGATGATGAAATTGGAAATCTCGCTGCTGCCCTTCGTAAGCACGTCTATCACTATCCCCAGCACCTGCTGGGGCAGCACGGACAAAAGCGCGTCCAAGACCGTGAGTGCAAGCACGGCAAAGCTCAGCGGACGGAAAATGTATTTTCGTAACATAACAAATTTGCGGTACCGGAATACCAAGCTCTTAATCAATCTGCCAGGGCAATTTGCCAATCCACGCCGGAAAGCTCAATATAAGAATTGCGTGAGGAAGCCTTTCGCCAAGCAGGTTCTCTGGATTTCATCTTGTCTTGTTACAACCTGATGCAACGCATGGTTCTGTCAACCAAAATTCCAGCTGATAATCGCAGGGTGCGCCAAAGGTGAAAGGTGAAAACCTGGGAAGGCGCTTCTGAATAGGCTTGCTATTTTTGCTTTGACGGGGCTGAATCAATCTATTCCTCTGTCCTTGTAGCATTTAACCTGACCAACGACCAAAGCGGCCTTGTCTCCCGCAGATAATTCTTGACACGCATGCCCCCTCATTTTTTTTAAACTTAAATCTATAGACCTATAAGGAGCAATCGCCTATGTTAAATATATCCTTGGCGCCAGACGGCGCGGAATATCGAATTCCCACTGAGGAAGAGAACGCGAAAGAACGCGAAATTTTGATTCAAATCACCGAAGAACAGCGCAAGCTGGGTCGCAAGATTGTGGCCGTGCAAGGCTTGGGCTTCGTTGGTTGCGTGATGGCCACCGTGGTGGCAGACGCCACCGACCAAGATGGCAAGCCGATCTATTTCGTGCACGGCCATCAGCGTGCCTCCAAACGCTCATTCTGGAAGGTTCCGGTGATCAATTCCGGAGTGCCGCCGGTCAGTTCTTCCGATCCCGAAGTCCCGGATATTTTCCGCCGCACCGTGGTGGAGAAGAAGAATTTCCGCGCCACCAGTGAAGATTCAGTTTATAGCCTGGTGGATGTAGTGGTTGTGGACATCCAGCTCGACGCCACCAAACCCTCCTTTGGCGAAGCTGAGAAAGGCTTTTGCGATCTCCTCGCCTTCCGCGAAGGCATCCGCATGCTGGGTCAGCACATTCGCCCCGACTGCCTGGTGCTGGTGGAGACCACCGTCCCGCCCGGAACCTGCGAAAAGGTCGTCAAACCCATCCTGGAAGAAGAATTCACCAAACGCGGAATCGACATCGTTGCCAATCCGCCCCTCATCGCCCACTCTTACGAACGCGTGATGCCAGGTGCCAAATATGTGGCCTCCATCCGCGATTTCTGGCGCGTCTTTTCCGGCGTGAACCAAAAGAGCATCGATCTCTGCCGCGAATTTCTGACCAACGTTCTGAACGTGGAAGAATTCCCCCTCACGCAGCTGGACCACACCAACGCCTCTGAACTGGCCAAAACAATGGAAAACACCTACCGCGCGGTGAACATTGCCCTCACCCTC
>CAXYWN010000011.1:0-19082 GCA_964292625.1 uncultured bacterium | reverse complement strand
CTGAAAGAACAGATTACAGGCATACAGCGTTACCTACAGGATTTGTACAATGAGTTGCGCACCATCCCTGGGCTGCAATTCACCGAAGCACTGAACAGGGTTTCCGAGAAACAAATGAGTTTGCTGGAAAACTTCAAAGCCCAGATTCGGCCCTTCGAATCGCTTCCTCCCATCGATCTGGAACTGCTTGCCTCACCCGAGTATATCGGGCCTGAAACTGAAGCTTTCAACAGATACAGGGAAGGCGCCATCCTTTTAAAACAGCTCAAAGATACCTCCGTTTTTTACGGCAGGATACTCGACGTGATGGACCGTTTTTTCGAACGGCGCTTCGAGCTTTTCGTCAATGAAGACGCATCTATCGTGGGCAAGGGCTTTAGCGATATGGAGCTGAAGCGCCTGATGGACATCGAGCGCAATATCAATATCTATACCGATGTTGTGGCCAGGATTGATGAAATCATGGCCGAGGCAAATTATACCGGCCTGAATATAGACCTGCTTCCAGAGAGGCAGGAATATGTGGAGAAGATCGCTGACCTGCAAAACCGCAGGGAACGCTACCTGGCGTTCCGCAAACATCAGGATAGTGTTGAGGAAGCGATTTTTAATGAACTTTTAGAAGAATACTACGCGACATATCGCGATAAACGATCCTTTGACGAACTCCTGCCAGAAGTCGAGCTTGTGATGCTCTCCATGATCAGGGATAACTATCCCATGGACCAGCAGAAAGTTATAGAAAAACAATATGCGCAGGTACATAAGGTAGGTCTGCAGGAATTCCCCGTGGATTATAGTTTCATCGCCAACCTGGATTTCTTGGGACTCATGGTGGATTATCGAAAAATCCGCTATCAGGAACAGCTTCGCCTGGCTAAGGCTGACTCGTTTAGCGAAGCAGAACAGCAGACCCAATATAGGGCGATAGTCAAAGACAAAGAAGACCTATTGAAAAGGTATGAGGTCTTTGTTGCCGCCAATCCGGAATTCCAAGCCATGGAACAACCCAGCGGAGGCTATCTGCTGAACAACGCAGTCATCTATTACAATATGGCTGAGCTGCAATACGCAGTGGATCTGAACAATTCCGAAAAAGCCCTCGCCCATTATAAAAAAGCCCTCGAAATAGAACCGGATTTTTATCTGCGCGACCACGCCCTTTACAACATAGGCTACTTGAGCAGCGAGAACAAAATGGTGGCCAAAAATGCTCAAATAGAGACATTCCGCACTGCCAATCCTAACCAGGACAGGCCTGACAATCTGAAATTCACCGAAAATGATTTCCGGGATGGGCTTGATGCTTACACGGAGATTGTCGATTCTGGCAAATACGATGAATCGCCCTATTATGACGAAGCCATTTACCGGCTGGGGATCTTGAATTTCCTGATCGGCTCGGATGCAGACGAACCCGTGAAATATTACACAGAAGCCAACCGCCGCTTTGACACCCTGGTCAATAATCCAGATAGCGAATACCATTATAGCACTCTCTACCAAAGAGCGTGGGTGAATCTTAACCAAGGGGATGAAGCATCTCTGAAACTGGCCCTGGCTGATTTTGTAACTCTTATAGGAGCTGTGGACGGCAAACAGATCACCGATGAATATCTGGCCCAGGACTACAAAAACAACTCTATCGACAACATCGCCTATTCCTTGGTCGCGCTCGATGGCATTGATTTCAACAGAGAGTCCAAAGGCGTGGCGGAAGTGCGGATGGCCATGGCGGAATATTCTGATATCAAGGTCAAAACCCTGATTCTGGATAAGGCTGCCGGCATGAAAGTGGGCATGGAAGCCCCCCTGCAGGCCATAGATTTTATGGAATTGCGGTTGCAGACATCACCGCTTGAACTGCATAATCCAGCCATTGTCGATTCGATCATAAAACTCTACTATACCCCTGGTTTGGAACTCCGTCCTGGCATGAACCTCACTGCCATCCGAAACTCCAAGTACGATTTTATCAAGGCCACTTACGGACGCGATACCGACTGGTATAAGAAGAACATCAAAGATGCGGACAAGAGTGAGCCCCTAGTTACAGAGCAACTTAATATCATCCGCGAAGCCTACGATCAGATTCGCATTCGCCATTTCAACAATCTGATCGATACAGCCTCAGAACAGGACAAAGGTCTTTATGAAGGCCACATCCAAAAGTATGAGCAATACACAGAGTTGTTTGCTGATGAAGCGGAGCAGAGAGCTTTTATAAATGACAACAAACGAACCGATACCGTCCTGGCCAGCATCATTGCAGAAAAACGCAACACAGCAGCAGATTATCAGATAGCCATCAACAAGCTGAAAGCTTATAACCAGGATTTCCCGGGAACCCCAGACTATTTCAACAACGAAGGCCTTATCTACAGATATACTCAGAGGGTTTACGCCCTGCACAGCCTTCCGCATAAAGATACCGCGCTATACAACGACTATCGTGAGAATGCCCTGAGATTTTATGGTGTTTTGGCCCAATCTGAAAACCCTGAAGCCAGAAACGGAGCTCCGGCGATCCTGATGGATCTGGCGGCAGTGGAGCTTCAACACGGTTATCCCCAAAAGGCCAAAGAACATTATAACACCATCCTCAACAGCGGCACCAGAATCGACAGGGCCACCAGCAGAAGCATCTACCTGAATCTGGCCCAGATTGAGGAAGCGGCCAAAAACTATTCCGAAGCTGAAAAAATGTACATCTCCGCCAAAGGCCATGCCAATGACCGTGCTGACGAGATTGAAATTGAAAATCTGGTTCGGCTTCAAATCCAAAACAACTATGAAAAAGCGGAGCAGAGTGGCGACCAGAAAACGGTGGCCACTGAACTAATCCGTTTGGCTGATAAATTCGCGGACGAACCTTCCAGAAGCCAGGGCTATCTGTTCCTGTCCTCTGAGGCCTATGTAAAGGCCGGTATGTATTCTGAAGCGATAGAATTGAAGACAGGCCTGGCCAAAGTCAAGACTTCAATGAATGAAAAATACGCCCTTTACGAACAGAGCTGGACCCTTGCCGCTGACAAGCTCAAAGATAAGGCAAAAGCGCGGGCATTGAAAAATGAATTCATCCAGCAATTTCCCGCCAGCAACCTTGCCTTCCTCCTGCGGGTGGACCTGATCGAAGAGATGCGGGAAGATCCTGCTCAACTTAATACAGCGGCGAACATGTACATCGCGCTGCACAACGATGTTAGAGCCGGCTTGATTGATAGCGGTGAAGTTAAAGCTGAAGAGATTTATCTTTGGGTTGTGGATACTTACCGCGAAGCTAAAAATCAGGACAAAGTGATTGAGTCCCTCACCTATTTCACCCAAACCTACCCGAACCACAAACAGACGGTGGGATTCCTCACCATTTTGGCCGATGAATATCTTGCCCGCCAAGACCAGCAACGGTTCGAGTTTTACGCGCGGGAACTCTATCTTAAGGACAAAAAGCAACCAGAGCGTTATCTGACCGTAGCGAATCGCAAGTTGGGAACCCTCGCCCAGGAGTTTGACTCAGCCTTATCGGCTAAAAACTGGGATCTGGCCTTCAAAAAGAGGGATGATTTCAAGAGTTTGGAAGCTCAATACCGCGCTGAAGGCTTGTCCGTGGAAACCGCCAAGGCCTATGAAGCCTTTGCGTTCGCCGAAAGCGATTACGATGCCCTGCAAGCACGCCAAGCGTTTCTCAGGGAATTTGACCGCCAGTTGGACAACATAGAGCGCGGCAACTTCTTGAAAAGCACGCCCAATCAGTTGCTACCTGTCAGTTACGGCACCACCTGGCAAAAACATCTCTTTGGCGGTACCCCCAACTTGGTACCCACACTCCAGGACAAAGCCGAACTCGAGTCTAAAAAGATAGTAAAACTGCTCGATCAGCCCGAAGCGGATTATTTGGATAACCAACGCCGCCTCAGAGCTTTAAGCCTGATTTGTGCAATCAACGATTACGCCGCGAAGGTGGTGGAATCACAAACCGAAAAATACATCCAGATTTCCAACGAGCTTGCCCCCTTCCGGGATCGCAAAAGAGTTAGCCAGGCAGAATTTGACAAACTGATAAACACAGAGATCTACTCCAATTCTAGCCCCTATATCGACTTGTTTATCGCAAATTCCACCCTTATCTATCTGGATATCTACAATAAATATTTCACGGCAGGTTATTACGATCAATACACCACCAAAGCTGAAGACAAGCTCATCGAGCGCAATCTGCTGCCCGAATATACAGAGATCAGGTATCCCTTGGATTCCAAATGGAACGCGAAGCTGGAACTGCCGGCCGGCGGATCGCGCAAGATTAACTCCTCAACATATGGCTCGGTGATCTTGGACGATGGCAGGATGCTCACTACCCTTAATGTTCCTGGCCAACACAATTTGGTTCTGGAACGCGAGTTCAAGTTCGAGGTTAAGCCTGAATTTGCCTATCTGTATCTGGCCTATGAGCAAGATCCTGATATCTTTGTCAATGGCAAAAAGCAAGATCTGATTTATATAACAGTTGACAATCCGGATTTCGGGCCAGTCTATGCCATCCGTATCGCCGGTAATGCCTTAAGAGAGGGCAAAAACGAACTCAAGGGAGTTTTCCCCAATGCCGTGATGACGGATGTACCAATCTATTTCAGTACCAGCTTCTTCTTTGATGCAGACAAACTTTCGCCTGAGGTGCAGACCGAGTCCAAATCTATAGTTACAAACAGCGATTGGATTGTAATCAGTATAGATCCTGAGACAAAAAAGGAAGTCAGATCCTACGCTGTTGTGGCAGAGTATTTTGACCTTCCGATAGACAGGTCTTCCTTCTTGAAAAATGCGTCTGCTCTGCCCATCTGGACAACTGAAATGCAGGATAACCTGCAAACGACAGTAATATTTGAAACTGACTTTATGATAGATGCCGAATCCGTGAAGGCTTACCTGGACTTTGTAGCCCCGGACAGCGCCAAACTATTTCTGAATGGCAGATCTGTGGGTCCCGTTTATCCGCTGAGTTTCGATACGGGCCCCTTTCTGATCTATCCATCCCGGGCTGACCTGCCGACTGAATATCTGCGCCCGGGCACCAACAAACCTCGCATCGAAGTACAAAACTTTTCGCCAAACCGCGGCATGATGGCCGAGTTGAATTTGACGCTTATGGCAAAGGAGTGAACAGATGAAAAAGACATTCCTGATCTGCATCCTGATCTTGCTGGGAACCGCATTCTGTTTCGCCCAGGTGGATAACGGTCAACCTGTTGATTCGGGAGCAGATGCAGAAGAAATTATCCAGGGACGGGATCTGCAGATTCAGATCAAGACAATGATTCCGGACATCAGTGTGATCCAGATAAAAACGGATACCTACGCTCCGGCAGCAACATATGATTTTACCATCAGCCTGGCATCGATCCGGGAAGAAAGCAATAAACAACTTACAAATTGGAAACAAGAAATATTAAATTGGCTAGAGGAGTCAAAATGAAAGCTAAGCACATTGTTCTAGTAATACTAACATTGGTGATCAGTTTCGGAGCTCTGTCCGCACAGGTCGCTCAAGCAGCTGCCGTCGAAACGGAGTCTGTAACCCTTTCCACCATTTTCAGAGACAGTAACAAAGAAGGGTTCTTTGGATATCTGATCCTGCTGGTTTTCATAGTCGGTATCGTCTATGCCGTCATCCGCTATGTCCAGCTTTACCATAAAGAACGGATTAACCCCCAAAACCTTTATAAGAGTCTCAAGGGCTACATCAAAAACGACCAAATCGAAGAAGCCATCAAAATCACGGATAAACTGAAGAACACCACTCTGGGCTTTATCTTTTTCAGCGGTCTTTCCGTCTATAAAGATGTTCGCAAGACTGCCACCAAAGACGATATGAACGCCCAGGTGCAGAATGCCTTTGATGAGGCTGTTCTTCAAAAGCTTTACAAGCTCGACGCAGGTCTGTTCTGGTTTGACACTCTGGCCCAAGTTAGCACCTATCTCGGTCTGCTGGGTACGATCTGGGGACTGCTGGCTGCTTTCAACGCCCTCGGCAATCCCAATGTTTTGGATAGCCAGAAAAACATCCTGCTCTCGGCCGGTATTAAAACTGCCATTGGCACCACAGCACTCGGTTTGATGGCTGCCATTCCGCTTACCCTGATCAAGGGCTGGCTGATGGGCAGGGCGCAAAAGCTTATCAACGAAGTCGACGAATACTGCGTAAAACTCATCAATTATATAAATATCTCTGCTAAAGGATAAGATCATGGCATATCGTCCTTCAGCCGGAAGGAACCAGCGTCCAGTCTCAGATCCACAAATTCCGGATCTGGTACCGATCATGAACCTGTTTCTCACCATCATACCCTTTCTCCTCCTGATGCTGGTGATCACTCAGGTAGCGCTGGTGGCTTTCAACTTCTCTGCCGCGGCACCGGGACAGTCCGGTACGGTCGATGGTACTGAAGGCCTGAAAAAGGATGTTCCGGAAGTGACCGTAATCATCATGGCATCTCAGGATTCCTTGAAGACCACTTTCCCCGGTTTTGAGATCAGAGAGCCAGGGCTGCAGCCAGCAATGGTTCCTCTGATGCGAGATCAGTATGACTATGGGACGCTCGACGCCAGCCTGAAACAGATCAGGTCGAGATTTCCAAGTCTGCAGGATATTAGTGTCGCCGCCTACGATGATGTCCGCTATGAGCATCTGATCAAAACCATAGATATCTGCCGGAGCAACAACTTTGCCTCAGTTCACTACAAGGCCCCGCAAGTGCGCTATTACGCGAGGGGGAATTGATGAGCTATCTCAAGAATTCTAAAACCCTCAACCGTAGAGTGCGCCGTAAGTTTCCAGAAGGAACCAAACTTTCCATCATCTCACTGGTGGATGTTCTAACCATTCTTCTCGTGTTTCTGCTGAAAAACGTCACTCTGGAAGTCCAAAAGCACACGATGCCAAACAACATGAACTTCCCGGTTACCATGCAGAAGCGTGACTTGCTTGAAAATAAAGGCACGACCGTGGTTCAGATTTATCCGGACCGGATCCTGCTGGGTGAACAAGGCATCTATTTCGGTAGTTTGGAAGAATTTTCCTCTGTTCCTCAGAAGCGCAACGAAATTCTTACCTTTTTACAGGCGACAGCCTTGGAAACCTTGGCTAATGTGGACGAGGCAGGCAATCCAAAGACTCCCACAGCCCTGCTTATCCAAGCGGACAAAAGTATCCCCTGCTGGTATATCACAGAATTTGTCAGCCTGGGGACCAGCTCCTTTTATGAATATATCTATTTTGCCACCCTCCTGGAAACTGATTGGCTTGAACAAAGTAAATCGATCACCAGCGGGTAAGGAGGTATGATGGCGAAGACGATACTAAACCTTAAATTGAATTACCGGGGAAAACATCTGGACACCATCCGGCAGGGAATCGATTTTAACAAAAACTGGTTCATCGGCTCAGACAAACATATTTTCTGGCAGATTCTGGACGATTCCCATAAGTTCCCCAACAAACATAAGCTCCTTATCAGGCGCGGAAACGACTACTATCTGCAGTTGCCCGATAAATCAAACCTAAGCTGCAGCAAGGATGGAAAGCCGCTCGACGCCGATTTCCTGCAGAAGAATGGCATCCTCTCGGGCTCTCTGCTGAAACTGCGCAATGATTTGAGCGGAAGCGTTCAGATAAATCCGGATTATGAGATCCTGTTTGAATACGCAGAACCTGTAAAAACCTTTTTGCGTCCTGATGAACAGGCGGTGGTCAACAATATCATGCATGCCGCCCCCATGTCTTCCTCCGAACGCACGGAAATCGGTCTCATTCTGCTTTTTCTAATCTTAGGTATTGCCTTCGTTCTGATCTATGACTTGGTGCTCAAACCCAAAATGGATGCGGAAAAAACCTTCACCGAAATGCTGGGTGACTTGGAAAGGGTCCGCAGGATCGAGCCCCAACTGGGTTTGACTCCTGATACAGCTCCGGAAACAACGGAGCCAGAAGGACAGGCCGAAGAACAGGCAAAAGCCTCTGCCAAAGATACAACTAAGAAGCCAACTGTCCGCACTCCCTCCAAGGGCACCAAGCCCCAAGCACAAGGAGCTCCGGATTCCCGGCAAATCTTCGGCCCAAAAGGACCTGGAACCTCCACATCCAGCGGATTCAGACCGCAGGCACCTGTTGCCGTTACAGGCTTACAAGACTTTGTCACGGCCCGTCCTGGCGCTAAAGCTGGCTCTGGAACAAGCGGAACGTCAAGCGGTCCAGGCTCATTTAACCCCCAGGCCTCAGCAGGCTTTTCCGGCTCTTTTGATCCCAACGCCACTTCCGGATTTGATTCCTCAGTCTCCAATATGGCCCGGGTAGCATCTGTACTGCCTACTCAAGCCGGAACCACCACCAGGCCGAATGTGAGCACTCAGACCTTCACTGGCGATGCTTCCAAACTTCAGACCCCTTCCAGTCAATGGCCCTCTGTGCCTGCAGCGAAGGAAGGAGCTGAGAAGGTCACCCAATCTGTGGTCAAAGCACCCGATATCAGCAAGATTACCGTTCCGGAGGTCAAAATACCCAAGCCAGCTTCCTCTGTTCCTGATGCGGATATCATCTATAATCAGATTGCTTCCCGCAAAGGTCAGATCGAGCAATCTTACAAGCGCAACGCCGCTGTGAAGAAGCAGACAGGCTCCATCACCGTGGTCATGAACATCGGGGATAATGGCAGTGTGAATGCTACCGTTACTTCCAACAGTGCCACTTTCACCCAGAGTTTCCTCAACGAGATCAAGGGTATTGTGGAATCCTGGCGCTTCAATGTATCTCAACCCACCAAATACCAGTTCAGGATGAACCTCACTCAAGCCTAAACAAATACTAGAACATAATGAACCCCGCTGCAACCCGGCGGGGTTCTTAGTTTTATGGAGATAGGGATAAATCTGCCAAGGCTGTAGAGGAAACCGCAGATTTACATTGACATAAAAGTCCCTCCCGCCAGCCTTTGCTTATGTTTTATTATGCTGTTCATCTCCCCCTTTCTCTGGACAGGGAATTCCATTATAGCTCAAAGGTGAAGATTGCCGCCGGAGCGAGGGTTCTGGTCACCTTCAACCGCAAGGACATGATCGGCATTTGCGGAGAACTGATGCAAGGCCAGCCTGCGGACGAGATCCGCTACAAGCCGGTTTTAGAAGTGCTGGATGAGGTCCCGGTGCTGGAGCCCCGGCTGCTGGAACTCGCAAAATTTATGGCGCATTATTATTCCTGTTCGATGGGCAGTGCCTGTTTTGCGATGCTGCCGGCCTGGCTAATCCCCGACGTGAAGGCCGAGGTAAACTGGCTGGCAAATGATTTTCCAGAACCTTATAAAGCACTGGAATCTGCGCTGTCCGGTGGACAAACGAGGCAGGTCTCAGAGCTGCGGAAGCTATTTAAAGGAAAGCCCGTTCTGCATCTGATCGAAACAGCTTCCGAAGATGGCCTGCTGCAGATCAAGCGTAAATTGCGTTCCCGGGACAAGCCCAAAACCATAAATTTTGTGAGTTTGCTGGAGCGGGAACCAGACCTTGCCGCGTTTCCGCCCAAACAAAAGGAAGCTCTGCAGCTAATGCTGGCCATCCCCAAGGAAGAATTTCCCCTCTCAGAAATCAGCGACACAGTTTCTTATTCAGTGGTCCACGCGCTCCGGAAAAAGGGGCTGCTGAGCATCACCCCCAAACAGGTCGAACGCGAATTTTTCAGTTATGACAGCGGCGCCGGGCCCAAACAAATAACTTTGAATGAAGAGCAGCAACTGGCAGTACAGCAGATTTCTGAACATACAGAAGAAGCGAAGGTCAATCTGCTTTTCGGCATCACCGGTAGCGGCAAAACCGAGGTCTATATCCCGCTGATCCGTTCCTGCCTGCAAGAAGGCAGAGGAGTGATCTTCCTGATCCCGGAGATTGCGCTCACACCGCAGATGGTGGAGCGCTTTCAGGGCGAATTCGGCTCCACTCTGGCCATCAGTCACAGCCAGCTGAGCGACCGCCAGCGCCTCCACCAGTGGCAAAAGATTGCGGCCGGAGATTGCAGGATCGTGATCGGGGCCCGCAGCGCGGTTTTCGCCCCCATCCCCAATCTGGGACTCATCATCGTTGACGAAGAGCACGAGCAATCTTATAAACAAGATAACAATCCGCGTTATAACGGACGCGACCTCGCCGTTGTGCGCGCCAAACTGGAAAGAGCGAAGATCGTTCTGGGCAGTGCCACCCCCTCGCTGGAATCATGGCACAATCAAGCCACGGGAAAATACGCTCTGCAGACTTTAACCAGCCGCCCTCTGGATGTTAAGCTTCCTGAAGTGCGGATTCTCTCGCTATGTGAGGACTACAACCAGCAGTTGCTCTCCGACGAACTCATCGTTGCCATCGGTGCGCGGCTGGAAAGAAAGGAACAGGTGATCCTGTTTCAAAACAGACGTGGGTTTTCCTCCTACATGCAGTGCCTGAAATGCGGTGAACTAATAAAATGCGTCAACTGCGACATCAGCATGTATTATCACCGCGACCGGGAGGAGATGCACTGCCATTACTGTGGCAACGCCTATCCCAGCCCGCGCAAGTGTCCCAAATGCGGCAGCTTCACTTTTTCCTACGGTTCGCCCGGAACCCAGAAGGTTGAGCAGTTGCTCCAGATTCTGTTTCCCCAAGCCCGCGTTCTACGCCTGGATTCGGATTCAGCCCGCAAACTGGACAGCCACAAAACCATGTACCGGCGGATGAAAGACGGTGAAGTGGATATTCTCCTGGGCACCCAGATGATCTCCAAGGGACTTGATTTCCCCAATGTCACTCTGGTGGGCATCATCAGCGCCGATATCAGCCTCAACGTTCCCGATTTCCGCTCTGCCGAACGCACTTTTCAACTTTGCACCCAGGTGGCGGGGCGCGCGGGCCGTGCCGATAAACGCGGCGAAGTGATCATCCAGACCTACAATCCAGAGCATTACGCCATCGTTCACGCTGGAAACCAGAATTACCGGGCTTTCGCGGAGGAGGAGCTGTCGCATCGCAAGCAGCTGAATTATCCTCCCTATTATCGCTTGGCCAGGATCTTGTTTCAATGCACTGACGGGTCTTTGCTGGAACAGGAAATGGCCACTTTGGGAGAAAAATCCAAGTACGTGCCCCAGGACTTTGCCGAGGGTGACCTCTATTTGTTAGGGCCGGCCCCCGCGCCCTTTGCCAGAATGAACAACCTCCACCGCTGGCATCTGATTTTCAAGGCTCGCACTCCCTCCATTTTAAAACAGGCATTAGAGAAGATTTCTTCGCTCTACACCGCTCCGGCATCCATCCGCGCCCATACTGATGTGGACCCGCTCAGCCTGATGTGAAGACGTTTTCCAATATTTCACTTGCCAAAAATCTCAAGCGACAAAAAATGTGAAAAACATAAGGAGTATTACCATGACCGATAAAGAAAAGAAAGACTGCAACTGCGGCGAAGAATGCAACGACAACCACGAACACTGTGACTGCGAAGGCGAGGAATGCGACTGCAATACCATCACCCTTGAAATGGAAGATGGCACCGAGAAAGATTTCGTCATCCTGGACGTTTTGAGTCACGAAGGCAAGGAATATATGGCCTTGGCAGAGGTCGATTCCATGGAGTATGACATCATGAGCTTTGAAGCGGATTCAGAGAATGTAAACCTCAGCGTGATCGAAGATGATGAAGAATTTAACACCGTGGCAGCCAAATTTGAAGAGCTTTTCCAGAGTTATGAAGAGGAGCCTGAGGACTGATCTTGATCAGATACAGGAACTGAAAAATACAATAAAATCATCTAACATTCAGATTGGAGGATAATGCATGCATGCCGACGTTATTGTGCGTGATTGCCGGCAGTTGGTGACTCTGCGGGGCAGTTCTGCGCCCAGGACTGGTTCAGCCATGAACGATCCGGGCATCATTACGGATGGGGCAATGGCCATCAAAGACGGTCGCATCGTGGCCGTCGGGACCACCGCTGAAATCGTAGCCGCGTATTCAGCCACCGAAGTCATCTCTGCCGCGGGGAAATTGGTCTTGCCAGGTTTTGTTGATTGTCATACGCATCCGGTCTTTGTCCACACCCGCGAAGATGAATTTGCGATGCGCTTAGCCGGCAAGTCCTATGTCGAGATTTCCCAGGCCGGAGGAGGCATCCGCGGAACCATCAGGACCACCAGGGATGCCGATGATGACTTGCTGTTTGAACTCGCTGCCAGGAGAATCCGTAAAATGATCTGCCTGGGCACCACCACCGTGGAAGCCAAAAGTGGCTATGGACTCGACACCTCCAGCGAGCTTAAGCAGTTGCGGGTGATCGGCCGTCTGGATGAAGAACTGCCCATAAACTTAGTCCCAACCTTCATGGGAGCGCACGAGTTTCCCGTTGCATACAAAGACGACCACGCCAGCTACATCGATATTCTCTGCCAGGAAATGATTCCAGCGGTTGCCCAGCAAGGCATCGCCAGGTTCTGCGATATCTTCACCGAGGCTCATGTTTACAGCATCGAACAATCCCGCACGGTGCTCCGCTGCGCCAAAGAACATGGCCTCAAGCTGAAAATGCATGCCGACGAGATTGAACCCATCGGAAGAGCCGAACTCGCAGCTGAACTGGGCTGCGTTTCTGCGGATCATCTCGGAGCTGCCACCGACGCTGGCATCCAAGCGCTCAAACAGGCCGGAGTGATCCCGGTGTTGCTGCCGGCGACGCTCTACTCCTTGGGCAGCAAAAGTTACGCCCGTGGCCGTTTTATGATCGACAGCGGTTTGCCGGTCGCCATCGCAACGGATTACAATCCCGGCAGTTGCAACTGCGATTCGCTGCCTTTCACGATGAGCCTGGCCTGCCTGCAAATGGGGCTCACTCCCGCGGAAGCGCTCTGTGCCAGCACCATCAATGCCGCCCACGCTCTGGGACTCGGTGCTGAGGCGGGCTCGCTGGAACCGGGCAAAAAAGCCGATTTCACTGTCTGGGACATCCCTTCTCTTAATTTCATCCCTTACCATCTGGGATCATCGCATATCACAGCTGTTTACGCTGGCGGCAAACTGATCCACCAAGCTGAAGAATGAACGGAAATCCGGGCGAAAACGCTTACACGATCATCGAAACGCTGCAAAAATCGAGGCAGTTTTGCGTCTATAAAGCCCGCAACTATTTCAGCGGCAAAATAGTCACCATCAAGACCAACGAGCAACGCTACCGGAGCGATGCAGATCAGGTTCGCCAACTGAGGGATGAAGCGGAAACCGGGCTTAGGCTCAAACATCCCCATATCCGCGAAACAATTGGAGTTTTCGAGGATGGCGGCACAGTTTATATGGTCAGCGAATTCCTTGAAGGCGACCTGCTCAATGACATCCTCTGCATCCCGCAGGTGGATATCAGCTTCAGCCAGGCCATCAAATGGACCCTGCAACTGCTGGATGCCCTTGCATACGCGCACAAACACCAGATTCTGCACCTCAACCTCAATCCGTCCAACATCGTCATCACTCCGGATTATGATCTCAAACTCTTTGGTTTTGGCAAATCTCCCCACTCCTGGAAGAATGCCGATGCGGACAAGCAGGGATTCCACCCAGTCCTCTTTGCTCCGCCGGAAGTTTTTCGTGAGGAAAACCCCGATGAGCGGTCGGACCTCTATTCCGTAGGCGTGCTGGCCTATCTGCTGCTGCAGGGCAAATTGCCTTGGAAGATGGACCGCTGGGAAAGCCCTTCCGGCCAGAAACAGCAAACTCTTTCCCAGTATGCCCTCAAGCCTGACCAGCTTATCCCCGATTGGCTTTTCAATATTCTGAATAAGGCTTTAATGCCAGATCCCTCCCAGCGTTTTGCCAGCGCCATCGAAATGCGCGAAGCGATCGCGAATCAGCGTGACATTCCTTACGAAAGCGGCACCGTCCTACCCCAAGTAGAATCCGTCTTGCCAATTGGTGCCAAGCTGGGTGACAACCAGTTTTCTCCCTACAGTTTACCAGATAGTGCATCAAAACCACAGCAGACTCCGGACTTGCAGGACAGCGGCGCCCGCAAACCTTCTTTAATGGATACCCAGCCCGGTGAAGCCATTCCATCTGGTCAAAGGCCAACCGATCCCGGAGTTCGCTCGAGTCAGCCGACAGTCGAAACACCCGGAATAAATATTCCCATCAAAAGTAAAGCAGTTTCTCCCGAAGTGAAGAAAATGCAGAAGACCTTTAAGATTCTGGCCATCATTTCTCTGCTCATCCTGGTCTATATCCTCTTCAAATATGTCATAATCAAGGATAAGCCAATCTTCAGCCGGGTTCGCGGCAGCAACACAACTGCCAAAGCGATTGATCCTGATTTGATTATCCCGAACAGGCCCATCCAAATGATCTCGATCTCGGGCGAAACAGCGGTTATCGGCAATAATGGCCTGGATGCCAAAAACAACGAATATCCCCTGCAGGAAGTCCCGCTTGCCTCCTATATGATTAGTCCCCTTGAACTTACCCGCGAACAGTGGGCAATGGTAAAGACCGATTACGCGGTCACTGATGAGGATAAAAACCTGCCCATTACCAAGGTCTCGTTTGATGAAGCGGTGGAGTATTGCAACGAAAAAAGCCTCCTGGACGGATTGGAGACTTGTTATGAATTTCTGGGTAACGGCTTGATCTGTGATTTCACTGCCAACGGTTATCGCCTGCCCACGGAAGCCGAGTGGGAATATGCCGCGAAGTCCAAACGCAGAGACAATTTCAGCAGTTATAGCGGGTCCAGTGAGCCAGAAACCGTGGCCTGGTATTCCGCCAACAGCGGAGGAAACATCCATCCTGTAGGGCAGAAAATGCCCGATCAAGCCGGTGTTTACGACCTGAGCGGGAATGCCGCGGAGTGGGTCTGGAACTGGTATGCGCCCTATTCTCGCAGTATGGACACGCCCTTTGCCGGACCGGATCGCGGAACTGACAAAGTTGTGCGGGGAGGCTCTTACAAAGACCGCGCCGGAGAAATCCGGGTTACCAATCGCGCTCACGCCAAACCCTTCACCAAGGCAGACTACATCGGCTTCAGAGTGGTGCGAACCAAGTAAACCGTATCCCAGATGGCTCACTTTCAAACAAAGTGGGTAAGTCCGCCTGAATCTCACAAATCTTATCTCTCCCTTGACCCTGGCCCCTGAACACCCGAATAGATTCTCGTACACTTCCCGTGGCCGCCAAGGGTAGTGTTGGGGGAGCGAATGAGGTGCAGATGACCCAGAAGCAAGCGATGATCCAGGAGCAAAAAAACCCGGCGGATGAGGCCGGGCTTGTTATATCGGGTCAATAATTACTGTTTTTAGCGGTTCAGAACTGGGTGGGCGATTTCCTCTTTTCATAAAGCATGATCACCCGCTGCTGCAGAGCATTGTCCAGGGGCATCACCATATCGCGCAGGGCCGAAATGTCTATCAAATCAGCTTCGTAAGGTTTTATGGGAACTGGCGCGGTTTTCAGCAGTTGCTCCGCCGCTTCGTTCCAATGGTTTATATCCGCTGTAACCGGACTGATCCAGCCCAGTTCGTAGAAACCGCGCAGGAGTTCGTTGATCAGTTTGGATTTAGCGGGGTTTTTGAATCTGGTGATGCCGCCGTTATTTGCCAGCGCTGTGCCGTCAATCTCCAGATAGGATGGCGCCGGCAGCAGCAGATCCGCTTCCGAATCCAAGTCCGCGAACTGCTGGATTTCCACTCTGAATCCGGGTTTATCCGTCTTCATCGTCTTAGTTCCCCAAGCCAGCACAAAGTCCGCGTCTTCCGGCGTGGCAAAGTCCGGCTGCAACAGTTGCAGGCCCAGATAGTTCTGATAGTCAGAAGTCTCCAGCACATTGCTCAATTCGGGATCGACCGCGCTCACGGCGTTCAAAACCTTGGCGATGCTTTGCTCGCGGATTTTGTTGATGTTGTAGATAAAGAGTTGCTTAGGCGTGAGCGTGAGAGAGCCAATGGAGGAATGCACACTGTCCGCAAAACCCAGCGCTTTGGAGCCGCAACTGAGCACGCTGACAAGTTTCTTTCCAGCCCGCTGTTTGAGGCGCAGCATAGTCCGCAGGGTATGGCTGATTTCACCGATCACCACATACTCGTCAAATCTGTCCAGAATTTCGTAAGGCTCAAGATTGGGCTGCCAGGGCAGATAGGCGCTGCTGAAGATGCGATAGCGCGGATTGGCGGAAAAGGCCGCGCCTATGGTCTGCGCTGCTTTCCGGGCGATCAGCATTTCTTCCAAACTGATATGCGGCGAGATTTCGAAGCGCTTCTTAGCCGCGGCCTCCGAGCGTTCTTTCATCAGTGAGATCGCCTCAGCCCAAGTAATCTCCTTCCAGACGCCCTTATCTTTGATTTGCGGGGTTTTCAGGCGGTCCTCCGACAACAAGGCCTGCCAGCCGAAACGTCCCTTAAAACATAGATTGATGCCGTTAAAACCTGGGTTCTCCTCGTCAGTGGTGATGCGCACCGGCAAGCCTGACTGAGTTTCACAAAGAATTTGGCAGCCAGTGCCGCAGATTCCGCAGCTTTGCAGGGTGTTTTCTTTGGGCAGCGTATTCAGTTTGTAGTTAAGATTTCTTTCCACCAGCGCGCCCACGGGACAGACGGCGATGCACTTGCCGCAACTTTCGCAGGTTGTCTGAGTGAGCGATTCGCCATATTCCGGGGCCACCACAGTCGTAAAACCACGATAGATATAGCCCAGCACCGCCGGACCCTGAATCTCGGCGCAGGTGCGCACGCAGCGGCCGCAGTTGATGCACTTGTTGGTGTCGCGCAAGATGAAGGGGTGGCTGTAATCGATGGGATGTTTGTTGATGCTGCCGGGAAAATGGAGCGCGTCCACCTGGAAATCAGAGCAATACTCGCGCAGCTTGCAGGTTTCGTTCACCTGACAGCCGCATTCGAGACAGCGATCTGCCTCGGCTCTGGCCGCGGCTTCGGTGTAGCCTGTCTCCACCTCTTTAAAAGTGGTTTTAGCCTCATCCAACGGAATCTCAGGCATCTCCTCGCGGGGTATCTTGTCATACTGGGCAAATTCTGCGGCAGAGATATCCTGAACTTTGTAGCCCTTCTTGGCGTCGAAGCGAAAGT
The DNA here is from genome assembly GCA_964292625.1 of uncultured bacterium. GTDB lineage: Bacteria > Cloacimonadota > Cloacimonadia > Cloacimonadales > Cloacimonadaceae > Syntrophosphaera. The sequence continues at coordinate 1,958 of CAXYWN010000011.1, read as the reverse complement.
GATCCACGCTCAGGGATTCACCGTTTAGATAGCGGTTGATGGCTTCCGCGGCAAAACGCCCGTCGGCAATCGCTTCGATGGCGGTGGCAGCCCCACGGCGGAAATCACCACCGGCGAAGACATTGGCTAAGCCAGTGTGCATCGTGGTTTCATCCACCACGGCTGTTTGCCAGCGGCTGAGCGGAAACTGCTGACCTGCGATCCGGTTTGCTTCATCCGCGAAGATCTCGACGTCCGGCACCTGGGAAATGGCGGCGATGATGGAATCGTAGCTTTCGGTGAAAAACTCTCCGGTGGGCACGGGACGCCTTCTGCCGCTGGCATCCGGTTCGCCGAGCTTCATCTTCTCTATCTTCACTTCCCTCAGTTGGCCGTTCTCGCCAAAATACTCCACCGGGTTGCAGAGGTAATGGAAGATCACCCCCTCGTGTCCGGCGGCCTCAATTTCAAAGGGTTCCGCGGGCATTTCTGCCTTGGTGCGGCGATAGATCACACTCACTTCGCAGCCCAGGCGGATGGCGGTGCGGGCGCAGTCGATGGCGGTGTTGCCGCCGCCCACGATGGCGACCTTTTTACCCAGAACAGGGGCGTTGCCAAAACTGTGGGCTTTCAAATAATCCACGCCCAGATAGCAGCCGGCGAGGTCTGAGCCTTTAACCGGCATCGGCACAGCTTTTTGCGCTCCGATCGCCACATAGACGGCGTCATATTGGGTCCGGAGTTCTTCCAGGTGGAGGTCACGGCCCAGCTGAACGTTGTATTGGATCTTCATCCCGTTGGCGCACATCAGCTCAATCTCTTGATCCAGCGTGTCTTTGGGTAGCCTGTATTCGGGAATTCCGTAGCGTAGCCAGCCTCCGGCAGCGGGCGCGGCCTCAAAGACCGTCACCTCGTGGCCGAGGTTGCTGAGATAATATCCACAGGTCAGTCCGGAGGGTCCGGCGCCGATGATGGCTATCCTCTTGCCGGTGGCTTCGGCTTTTTCGGGAACATAACTCCAAACGTCATTCAAGTCCTCATCAGCCGCGTAGCGTTTCAATTGCCGGATGGCGATGGGATCCTCAACAATCTGGCGGCGGCATTCCTTTTCGCAAAAAGCGGGGCAAACGCGCCCGATGGAAAGTGGCATCGGCAGAGTATCTTTGATCACTTTCACGGCGTCGTGGTATTGGCCGTTGGCGATCAGGGAAACGTAGCTTTGGATGTCCACGTGGTCCGGACAAGCGATTTTGCAGGGTGCTTCGCAATCGGCATAGTGATCTGAGACAAGCAGTTCCAGCGCCATTTTGCGCGCGGCGCGGATCTCTTCGCTGTCGGTGACGATCTCCATTCCGGGGTCCAGGATGGTGGCGCAGGAGGTCACAAAACCGCGGCGTCCTTTCACCTCCACCGCACAAACCCAGCAGGAGCCAAAGGGGTTCAGTTCTGCGTCGTGGCAGAGGGTGGGAATCTCGATTCCGTTGCGGCGGGCCAGTTCCAGGATGGTGATTCCGGCTTCGGCCTGCACCTGTTTTCCGTTCAGGGTTACATTTATCATCTTCATTTTCTATCCCTTGGTGATTGCTCCGAATTTGCAGGCCTTGTAGCAGGCACCGCATTTGATGCAAACGCTCTGATCGATGAGGTGCGGCTTCTTCACTTCCCCGGAGATGCAATTCACCGGGCATTTGCGGGCGCAGAGAGTGCAGCCGATGCACTTGGAGGGGTCGATCTCATAACGCAGCAAAGCTGTGCAAATCCCGGCGGGACAGCGTTTTTCTTCAATATGCGCCAGGTATTCGTCTTTGAAATATCTGAGGGTGGTTAAAACTGGATTCGGAGCCGTCTTGCCCAGCCCGCAGAGCGAACCGTTGATGATCTTGACGGCCAGTTCCTCCAGGTCCTCAATGTCTGCCAAAACTCCCTTGCCTTCGGCGATGCGGGTGAGAATCTCCAGCATACGGCGGGTTCCGATGCGG
>CAXYWN010000010.1:0-19572 GCA_964292625.1 uncultured bacterium | reverse complement strand
GTCTTAAACGAAGAGGATTCTCTGCGCCGGCTGACCTCAGAAATCATCGCCAACTGCCATCCCCACGACCATGAAATTATCTTTATCGATGACGGCAGCCGGGACGGAAGTTTCGGGATAATGGCAGAACTGGCCTCCTCCGACGCTAATATCCGGATTGTGAAGTTCCGCCGCAATTTTGGCAAAGCTGCCGCTCTGCAGCATGGTTTTCGTCTCGCCCAAGGCGAGATAGTATTCACCCTCGACGCCGACCTGCAGGACAACCCTGTGGAGATACCCAGATTCCTGGCCAAGCTGGATGAAGGCTGGGACCTCGTTTCCGGTTGGAAGCAGAAAAGGCACGATCCTCTGCACAAAGTGATTCCCTCCAAGTTTTTTAATTTCATCACCGCCCGCACCTTTCACCTGAAGCTAAACGATTACAACTGCGGGTTCAAGGCCTACCGCAGCGAGATTGTCAAAGAACTGAATCTCTATGGCGAAATGCACCGTTACATCCCGGCTTTGGCAAACTCCCTTGGCTACCGGATCACAGAGATCCCGGTGGAGCACCGCAAACGTGAGTTTGGCAGCTCCAAATATGGATTTGAAAGATATTTACGTGGCTTTTTCGATCTGCTCACCGTGAAGATGGTCACCCAATACGTGAAAAGTCCGCTGTATCTGTTCGGCCGCGCCGGCCTGATTTCGGCGCTGCTGGGAACGGCGATCATGATCTGGATGGCGATCTTGAAAATCTTTTACAGCCAGCCAATAGCCAACCGCTTGCCGCTTTTTCTGGGCATCACCCTGATCTTGGGCGGCTTGCAATTCATTTCTCTGGGCCTGATTTCGGAGCTGATTATCAATCGCATCTCGCCCATTCAGGGATTGCCGGTTTCCATCGAGAAAACCGTCAATATCAACCCGAAGGAGCTGAGTGAATCCTGCTGAACGCCTGTTCATTGAACGCTATGTAAGCGATCCCAAGAGGAACCTGCTGCGTTTCAGCTTTTTGTTTATGATCCTGGGAATCGTGATTTCTGTGGGTATCCTCACCGCTGCCCTGAACCTTTTTGAGGGTTACGAAAGGGCGCTGAAATCGGTGCTGCTGGATTCTTTTGCCCACATCCGCGTTTATTCGGCAGGAGCAGGTCCCCTGAGCGATTCCCTGGCTGCATCCACGCTTGCCAGCCTGTCTGCCCGCCCGGAGATCCGATCGGCAGTGCCGGTGCTGAGCAGTAACCTAATGGCCCAAAACGGCGACAAGGCCCGGGGTGGCCTGATGCAGGCCTACGCATGGAATAAAGAGGGAGACAGCATCCACGCGAAATACATCGAGCGAGGCTCCGTGGAGGTGTCGCCAGGCAAGGTGATTCTGGGGCATTATCTGGCCAAGGAACTGGGTCTCGCCATAGGCGACACGGTGCTGGTTTCGTTTCCCCGCATGGATATGATTACCCCCATGGGTATGTATCCCAACCAAAGGGCGCTCCAAATATCCGGCATCTACAATTCCGGTTTTTACGAATATGACCGCAGCCTGTTGATCGGCAGTATGGAAGACCTGCGTGCTTTATCCGGAAATGCGTCCGGCTATAGCAGCGTTGAATTTCGCCTCCACAACCGCTATGCCGACGACGCCCCAAGCCTGGCGGCGGAATATGACCGGCTGCTGGATCCGGGGGTTTATGCCGCGCCGGTTGTCAATACCACCCTGCTGAGCATGGTTCGGATGCAGAAGTGGCTGATTTTCATAGTATTTAGCTTCCTGGTGCTGATAGCCGGGATTAATGTCATCAGCGGCGTTTTGACCCTGATTCTGGATAAAAAGAACGAGATTGCGGTGCTGAAAGCCCTGGGCGCCGGATCTCGGACGATCCGCAACATCCTGGGTTATCAGGTGACTCTGGTCTGCCTCGCGTCCGTCATTGTGGGCCAACTCTTCGGACTTTTGATTTCCTGGCTGATTGCCAACCAAAACATCTACAAACTCAAGGGCGATGTCTATTTCATCGACCGGCTCGAGTTCTACGCTTCGCCTCTCAACCAGGCCGTAATCTTTATTGTAGCCGCGCTTTTGATAATTATGTGCATCCGCATTCCCCTGCGCCGGATAGACCGGATGCGGACAATCGACCTGTTGCGCAACCCATAGGAGGTTAGATTTGATCTGTCTTGCCGGATACTCGCTGTATAAAACCTACGCCGACAAAGGCCAGAACATCCGGGTACTAATTGACGCCGAGCTGGAAGTGGAAGACGGCGAACTGGTCTGCATCACCGGAAAATCCGGCTGCGGAAAGAGCACTCTACTCCATATTTTGGGGCTTCTGGATGATCCGGACAGCGGAAAAGTGCTCATCAACGGGTCTGAAGTTTCCTCTCAGCACGCCAATGCCCACCGGATCCGCAACCGGGATATCGGCTTCGTCTTTCAATTCCACTATTTGGTGGAAGACCTCAATGCCGTGGAAAATGTGGCTCTGCCGATGCTGATTTCAGGAGTGACCAAAACCAGCGCGCTGGAGGAGGCAGATAAACTGCTTGAAATGATGGGTTTAAGCGCCCGAAGGACGCACTATCCCAACCAACTCAGCGGCGGAGAACAACAGCGGCTGGCCCTCGCCCGGGCCCTGATCAATAAGCCCCGCATAGTTTTGGCGGACGAACCTACAGGAAACCTCGATCCTCAGCATAGCGCGGAGGTTTGGGACCTGCTTTATCAATTGAACCGTGACCTGAAGCAAACCTTTGTGATAGTCACCCACGATCGCGAACTGGCCAAACAGAGTCCCAAAACATACGAGCTGAGGGACGGTAAACTTAACTAACCCCATGCGACGTTCCCGCAAATTCCTGAGCCTCATCCTTGTCCTGCTGGTCATCAACACCCTGTTTTTCGTGGCGTGGTATGCATTTGACGCCCAGGGCAGGGTGAAGGGAATCGTGGAACGTCAGGCGGGAAAGGCGCTGAAGGGAAAGATGCGGATCGGCGCTTTCACAATCAGTGACCAACAGGTTTATGCCGAAAACATCAGTTTTGCGGCTGCCGACAGCACGCTTATTTTTACCGTGGACAATGCCAGAGCGCGCTTCAATTTGCTACGTTTTATCTTCTCCGGGCTTAAGATGCGCAACCTCTTGGATCATATCGAGATAGACCAAGCAGACGTGCAGCTCGCAATAGTTCCCAAACCTAAGAAACCGAAAAAGAAAGTCGAAATCCCGAACCTTTTACCCATCTTCAACGACCTCATCATCACGAATTCCAGCTTCAAAGCCTCAGCCAAGATACCTTTGAAGATTGGCGAAGCAGGAATTCTGACGGCAATAGAGGAACTCGACAAAATCAACCTGACCGTGATCAACACCAAGGTTTCAAACCTGAGCCTTGACGCCGTAAGCGCCAATGGCGGCAGCCTGAAAGTGAGCGGCATCCTCGATAAAGGCCGCCTTGCCTCATCCCGGGTGGAACTGCGTGATTACAGTCCTCTGTATGTGGACCATCCCCAGATCCGCGATTTTACCGGTGTTTTGGATATTGTGGCCAGTGCCTCGCAAAAAACCAAAGGCGCCACCCCGGACATAAACGCCCAGCTTTCCTTGAAAGACGCGTCAGCCCTGGTCTGGGGCCAATACCAGGTCAGCATCCCGCTGCTGGACATTAACACGAATAAAGACATGTTCTATGCCAGTATCGCCCAAAGCAAGGTGGGAACAAGCACCATCGGCGGAATGATCCGGGCCCATAGCTTTCTTGATAATCCCGTCTTAGATCCCAGCCAGCTCGACCTCCGGCTCGACCTTTCCATGCTGGGGCCAAAATTCACCGGCATCGTCGATGCCACTTTATTTGCGGAGGGGACGCTGGCTGATCCGATTCTGAATCTGGTCGCCGGTTCGGAAAAGCTTTCCTTTGACAAGCAAAGCTTGCAAAGCATCACCCTGACAGCCGCTTATGAAGACGAAACGGTGGATCTGACGATGCTTAATGCCATTTGGCAAAACCAAAGGGTGAACCTGGTGGGAACCTTCACCACCCAGGACCGCAAACTGACCGGAAAGCTGGACACCTCTCCCGTGCGCACGGGCGAATCAGATATGCGGGTTTCTGCTTCGGCGGATCTGGAACTCAATTTCTCCGGCTCCATCCCGGAGGTCAGAGCGCAGATCCATGATCTGTCTTATGCCCAAAAAGATATTGCCTTCAACGGATTGTCCGGCTACGCCAACTTTTTACCTCTGATCACGGACACCGCGCAGAACTATCTTGTGGATGTGAATCTCAAATCTCCTCTGGGCATCGGCCTGACGGTTATCGGAGATATCAAGGACAGCTATTTCCTGGTGGAAGCAGACCTTAATTCTCTGGAACTGGCTGACGCTTATCCCGATAAAACTATCAAACAGTACAATCCAATCCTCAATGGCGGAATTTCCGCCTTCATCACCGGCTCCAAAACAGTCCTCTCCGGAAACTTGGAATTAGCTGTGACCAAAGGTATGAACCTCAGCGCAGATCTCGATCTTATCGGTTCTTACGACCTCAAGACCAAGCAGGGTAATTTGGTGCTGGATATCCCCAATGGACAATTCAACGACCAGCCCCTGGCGCTGGAAGTGGTTGCCCAGATTCGTGATCAACTGCTTAAAGTAAACTCACTCAATCTAAACAATCAGCTTTTTGCCAGTGGAGAGCTGAATCTAAAAGACACTCAGGACTTTGAATTTCAAGTGGCCACGGCGGATATTGACAGTGAAATGATCACCGCTTTTTTCCCCAAACTTCAGATGCCGGAGATCAACGGAATCGACCTCACAGCTACATATTCCAGCAAGGACGACAATTCTTTGGATGCCATTCTGAGCATCGGGGAGGTCAAGATCCCGGGCTTGCGGACTCTATCGGCCGAACTTACGTTGCTGGGTGACCTGCAATTGATTGATATCCGGGGCTCGATTAGAAACGAAACAAAACAACTGGTCGATCTGGCCGGCGATGCCGTGCTGGACAAAGGGTGGAATTTGCGTCTGAACGCTTTGGCCACCTATCTGGATATGGAAGATCTGATGTATTCGCCCCTCGCAGATGGATCGGTTTCCGGAAACGTCGGATTCTTCATCTCAGACGTTCTCACCAAAGAACGGGAAATGTCGTTCGACGCGAGGCTTGTCTCCACGCGCCTCTGGATTCCCGACATCGTGGACTTTGACGATGTCCTGATCTCGGTCGCCCAAACCAAAAACCTGCTTATTGTGGACTCTCTTTATGTTCGGGCCAGCGAATTTGGATACGTAACGGGTTCCGGCGCATTGGATTACAACCTCCTCGAAAACAGAATATACGAAGGCGATCACACCCTGGACCTGAAGGCTGAAGGACTGTTGTTCGAATGGCTGAAAAATAACATCGAATTGGTTCGCGATGCCAGCGGAAAGGCCAGTCTGGAATGCAGCATCAGGACGCTTGATGACCAATTGCTGATCCAAAGCGGTAAGCTGCGCATCAGTGAGGGCCGCCTCGTTCTGGATGAACAGCCCGAGGATATTCGTAACATAGAGATCGATGCCGATATCGCAGAGAATCAGGTCCTGATTAACAATCTGACAGCCCAGATGGGTACTGGAGTACTCACCGCGAAAAACTTCTTTGATGATGATCAGGATTCTCACTTGCAAGTTGCCATGCTGGATTTTGGCAAGCTATTGGTCAAAGTGGATGAACCTGGCGCGCTGCTTTATATTCCGTATATCACCCTGCCCCGGAGTCGCTCCCGGATTGTTTTGCGGGGGCAGAACTCTGAATATGCAACAGTTTCGGGGCCTTTTGACGATATGAAGATCACCGCTGAGGCGCTGGTGAGTGAAGCCAGTATCGTCTATCCGCCCAATACCAATAACCTTTTGAACCTGATTTATAGCTTTCGAGGTTCCCCGCCCCGGGATCCAGAGATTGAGATTCTTCCCATGCCCTTTAATCTGGATCTCTGGGTGTATATCCAAGACAATGTGAAATATGCCACTTATCCTACTAATTTCGTCTTGACGCCCGGGGGCTCCATGCATATTCTCTTCGATGGCCGAAAGTGGCTTCCTCAGGAATCCAGCATCTCTTCGGAAAAGGGCATGATGGATTTCTTCGGCACCAAATTCACCATGGAGTATCTTGATTTCAATATCTCCGGATCCTCCAAAATGGTTACCATCGCGGGCGCCCTTACCCACGAAACGGCGGACGGGACGATTGTCACCCTCAACGTATCAACCGACAAAACCAATCCCAGCGCATCAATTTTACAGCGGATTAAATTCGATCTGATAAGCGATAATCCCGCCGATGTTTCCACCGCCAATATCCTTGGCCGGATGCGCTACAACTCCAGTTCGGAGCAACTCTCAGCCAACCAGCAGGGCAACCTGCTTCAGGACGAGGCACTCAGCCTGATCTCTGAAAATCTGAACACCTCGCTGCTGTCTCCCATCCTCTATCCGCTGGAAAACAACGTTCGCCGCTGGCTCCGGCTTGATGATTTCAGCATTCGCGCCGGCTTCATCCAAAACCTCTTCACGGAATACTCAACAGATCCCAATCATCTGGCAAATTACGCCGATATGGGCCAGTTCGTGGGGAATATCTCCCAATTCAGCTCATCCATCCTGCTGAACAATCTTTCTCTCTACATGAGTAAATATCTTGGACGTAAATTCTTCCTTGACTACACCTTAACTCTTCAGGAAGCCACCAATCTGGAGAACCACAAAGAGATCTTCGTTTACCACAACACCTCGCTACGCTGGTATCTGCCCCAGCAATTCCGCCTCGCCTATTCATTTAAATATGAGCCCCGTGAAAAGCAGATTTCCCACGAGCTGATGCTGCAAAAGTCATTCAAGTTCTGGGTATTCTAATAAATGCTTTGACAGAATATGCTATTTGGAAATGATGCAAAAACACGATAACTACCAGGGAGGATACCATGCCCGACAATGAAATGAAAGATAGAACAGTGAAAGAAACCAAGACTCCGCCCAAACCTGCCCCCAAACCGCGGCAGGAAAACCAGGGAGATGAAAAACCCCGCCACAAACTTGGCCTTGTGGAGATATTGATCTTCCTGCTGTTGGCAGGCGTCGTCTTTATCTTTGTTTTTGGAATGCAGCAGATGCAGCGCGAAAAGAAACAGGAAGAGGCTTTGCAGGCCAAATTCGAAGAGGTATTACCTTCTTTCGAAATAATCGCCAAGGGAGCAAAACAACTTAAAGCAGACGATCCCTTCGGTGACTGGCCCCTATCCATCGATTTTATCATAGAGCCAGCCAAGGTTAATACACCTGAGTTTGGGTTCGATTGGCTTGATACCGGCGTTGTGGTGCTCACCACCACCAAGGAATTCGGCAAGGAAGGAATAAAAGTCATTTATGATGTGGCTACAGATTCCTACTCGATTGAAGACCCCGAACCCACAGTGAAACCTGTGATCAAGGACAGCTGGCTAAACCAATAACAAGTTAGACGATCAGATATCGGTCGCCCTCACCGGCGGCCGATTTACATTATAGCTGGGATTTACCTGTTCAGAATGTAGGGCTTGGCTGTGGGCTGTTTGGAACCAAGGGGCTCCAGGGTGACTCGATCAGGCGACGAGGTTCAGCATCGCGAAGAAATGGCAGATGCTGCCTGCCAGGACAAATAGATGCCATACGCTGTGGCTGTAGGGCATCTTTTTCAACACGAAGAAGATGACGCCCAGGGTATAACAGCCTCCGCCGATGAACAGCCACATCAGAGAAGCGGGCCCCAGGCAGTTCAGAAGCGGTTTGATGGCGATCACGATCATCCAGCCCATCAGCAGATAGATCACCAGGGAAAGCTTCTTCTTGCGGTCCAGGGCAAAGATTTTGAGATTGATGCCGATTATCGCCAGCGCCCAGATCACTCCAAAGAGGCTCCAGCCCCAGGGACCGCGCATAACGCCGATGGTCACAGGGGTATAAGTGCCGGCGATCAGCAGAAAGATGGAACAGTGGTCAAGGACGCGGAAAAACCGTTTGCCACCGGGTCTGGGAATGGCGTGGTAGAGCGTCGAGGCCAGATAGAGGAAGATTAGGGTGGCACCGTAAATGCTAAGCGATACGATCTTCCAGGCGTCACCCTGGCGCGCGGCGAATACAATCAGGATAACTAAGGCTGATATACTCAGGGCCGCTCCGGTTCCATGGGTGATACTGTTGGCCAGCTCTTCGCCGAAGCTTTGTTTAGCGGGCAGGGGAATCCGGTCCAGCCAGCGGGGTTTGTCCGGGTTGCGGGTTTTAGGTTTATCTGTCATTTTTCACCAGAAGAGGCTTGTAAAGCTGAACCACCCTATCCACAATACTTGGGGGCACCAGATCCCGGATGGACTTTCCGGCCTTGATCCGGGCGCGGACCTGAGTGGAGGAGATTTCACAGGGAACAATTTTAAGGGTTTTGCGGCGGATTCTTTTCAAGATTCGCTCATCCGAGGGAAAGTCGGGCCGGGGGATGATGAGGAACCTGACATTGGCTTTTAGCCAGGCAAAATCGTGCCAATTGGGAAGCGTCGCCAAATTGTCGGAGCCGATCACCCAGAGGAAACTGCGATCAGGATGTTGATGGTAGATTTGTTTGAGCAAGTCCGCAGTGTAGCCACTGCCCTCGGCGTCATCTTTCCAGACTTCCATCCCGGCTTCAAGAGCGGAGGCGACCAGTTCATAACGGCTGGCAAAATCCAGCAACACGCTGCCTCTTTTGAAGTTGTGGCGGGCATTGGGCAGAAAAATCACCTTCTCAACCAATCCTGAGCGGAGAATCTCCCGCGCGATATAAAGATGTCCGTTGTGGATGGGGTCAAAACTGCCTCCGAGCAAGGCTTGGGAAATCATTTGAAATACTTGGCCAGTCTTACTGTTTCCTTGGCGCCGGGATACTTGGCAGCCAGCTTGGCGTATTCGACCCGGGCCTGATCGTTCAGTTTCTGTTTGTGGAGCAAAAGAGCTGAATAATAGAGGGCTTCGCGGTCAATGCGGTCGGTATTGCCCAGTTCTGTGACCTCCTTGAAATACATCAAAGCGGAGCTGTAATCTTTCATTTTGTAATAGATATAACCGGTCAGATATTTCTTCTCAATCAGCTTGTACTGGGCTTTTTGGATGTAGCCAAGGGCATCTGCGTAACGTTCACTGCGGGGGTATTTATCCAGAAAGCGGCGAAAGGCGTCTATGGCCTGCAGGGTCTCGGTCTGGTCATATTGCGGGCTCAGCGATTCCTCATAGAGGCAGACGGCGTAGCGAAAAACGGAGGTGCTTACATCTGGATGGGCGGGAAAGGACTCCGTAAATTCCTGATAGCAGAGGCGGGCATCGGCAAATTTATTGATCTTGAAATAGCAGTCCGCCTGACGCATCAGGGCGCGGGCGGAGGAAGCAGACTGCCGCTCAAAATAAACATCGCCATAGAGTTCAGCAGCGCGGGCGTATTTGCCCTTTTCAAAAAGTTCATCTGCTTTGGCCAGCTTTTGTTCCGTGCTGAGGGTTGTTTTGTTTTGCGCGCAGGCTGTCAGTAGCAAGATTATAACCAGGATGGGAACGAAGTATTTCATGAGGATTCCTTATTCGATCGTCCAAAGCAGATAGATGAGAGAGGCCAGGGCAGTGGTGGCCAGAACGGGCTCGAACCATTTGAGTTTGGATAGCGAAGGCCCGCTGGTTTTAAGTTCCTGGTCGGAGAAACTAAGCTCTTCTATTTTGAGCAGTTTATAGCCAGGCAGGCGGATTTGTTTTACTTGGAAAGTGTAGAGCGGATGGCGCTCGCTGCGGTAGGAAAGGAAACTTTTGCTCTCGAGGGTGGTTCCGCCGAGTTCCATGCCGATGCTAACCAGATTGAGGTTTTGCAGAGCATAGGGGGCCAGATTTATCGCCAAGAGAGTATCTCCCTGGGCAGCAGCAAGTTCAGATCCTGCAAAGGGGTCTGTTTCCCGCAGGTCAGCCCCTTTGGACAGGAGCAGTCCGCGAATCAAAAAATCAAGCCGGGGAGTGAGATCCCCGGCCTGAATATCCAAAATGAGCGGCCGGTCTGTATCAATCAGTTCCACGATCCGCTCGCTGATAAACTCCGGCTCCGCGCTGGCATAACGTGATTCCGCACCAAGGTGGAAACACATCAAGGCCAGCAACGGGACCAGAAACTTACGCATTATTTAGCTTAGATCCTTTTCAGGTATTTATCCACTATCTTCATATGAGGGTATTGGGGGTTGTAATTTTTGATCACCATCAGTTCGTTGTAGCAGGATTCGTAATCCTTCATCTGGTAATAGGTGAGGCCGATCTTAAGCTGGGAATCCCAAGCTTTGGCGTGGCCAGGATAACGGTCAACAACGGCCTGGAACTGGCGGAGCGCTTTGGCATAATTGGCTGCGCTATAATAGTTTTCGCCGATCCAGTAATGGGCATTGGGGCTGAGTTCGCAGTCAGGATAGTTCTTGAGGAAATCCTCAAACATGACGATGGAGTTTTCGTGCCGGCCTTTGTAATATTCGTTAAGCGCGGCATTATATTGCTTTTTGATGGTTTCCATACGGCGTTTTTCGGCCGCGGCCCGTTCCTTTACTATCACCTGTTGAAGGTCTGAGGTGAGGTTGGTGAGATCGCTGTTGACCGTATAAACCCGATCGCGCAGAACACTCATTTCGCTCATCACTTCGGCGTCGGTCTGTTTGAGCTCGTCCACATCGGAGCTCAAAGCTTCGCGGACGGTGTAAATTTCGTTTTGGGATTCGGTGAGCTGTTCGCGGATACGACCGATTTCGGATCTGAGTTCTTGCTTTTCTTGCTCATCACTCGCCTTCTGACCTTTAACCTGGGTGATTTGAGCGTCCCTGAAATCCATCAGGGCCTCGTTTTCCAGGACCATGTTCTCATTGAAGGTGTACTGAGAGTCCGCAAAGTCTTGCAGGGAAGCCAGAATGGCGTCCTGTTCGTCCAGATACATGGCGATGGATTCCGCTTCTGTGGTCAGGTCGTCCAGTATCTTGGCCAGTTGGGCGGTTTCCGCTGCCAACTGTGCCAGTTCAGCCTTGGTGGCGTATGTGACTTGGGAATCCTTCATCTGCTTCAGATAATCCGAATAGGCGTCGAAGGTATCGTTGGTATCCGTTGTGAGGGCTGTGATCTTCTGATCCAGCTTGGCGTTGGCCGCGATGGCCTGAGTAAGCTGGGCATTGATCGCCGCCACTTCGCCCTGCAAGCTGACGATGGAATTTGCCGCGATCACGATCTCGTCTTGCATCGGATCCAGCACCAGCATTTGCTCGTCCACGCCATTGAGGCGAATTACAAGATTATCAATCTTTTCCCGGTTGTTAATAATGTCTTTGCGAGCCATTTCCAGCACTGAATCCTGATTGTTCTGCTGGGCCTCCAGAATCTGGACTTTGGCTTGTTGTGCCTTGTAGGTCTTGTTGCTTACGCATGCCGATAAAATCAGCATTATAGCCAGCAACGCCAATAACATCTTTCTCATGTTTTCCTCCTTGGAGATAGTTTATTTATTTGGATATTAGGAAAGCTTTGTAACCGGTATAAGTGGAATAGAGGTCGGCCTTGCTGCAGAGCTCATACAGAGAATGCATTCCCATCAGGCCAGTGCCACAGTCGATCACTTCGGCGCCCAGATTTGCCAGGATGTAGGCGATGGTCCCGCCGCCGCCTTCATCCACCTTGCCAAGCGCACCCATTTGCCAGTAAACGCCGGCAGAGTCGAAAATGCGGATAACCTTGGCGGTGAATTCCGCGTTCGCGTCGTTGCAGCTACTCTTGCCGCCGCTGCCGGTGAATTTGGATATCCCGATTCCGTGGTTGAAGAGCACCGCATTTTGCCTTTCATGGACGTTTGGATAGTTGGGGTCCACGGCCGCAGTGACGTCTCCGGAGAGAATCTGGGAATTCATAAAGGTTTGGCGTAGAACCGAGCTACTGTCTTTTTCCCCGTTGTGCTTCAGCAGGGAGGCGATGAAATCCTGGATGAAGACTGAATGGGCACCGGTATTACCCTGGCTTCCCACCTCTTCCTTATCGGAAAAATAGACAACCATAGTGCGCTGCGGTTTGGCCTCCAGATTGGCCAGAAGGGCTTGCAATCCCGCGTAGGAGCAGATGCGGTCGTCTTGGCCGTAACCCACCACCATCGAGCTATCGAACCCCGCGTCCCGGGCCGGAGTGGCCGGCACAAGCTGCAATTCGGCGGAGATGAAATCTACTTCGCTGATCCCGTATTTCTTGCTTAAAAGCTTCAGCGCGTAGGCCTTGATCGCTTCTTTCTCATCGTTGCCGGGCTCTTGCATACCGCTGAAGACCAGGTTCATCCGCGAGGCGTCGATGGCTTCGGCGAGGTTCTTGGAATATTGTTCTTTGCGGGCCAGATGAGGCAGCAGGTCTGGAATTATAAAGACAGGCTCGTCATCTTTTTCGCCCATGGAGACGCTGAGCAGGGAACCGTCGGCTTTGACGATGACCCCGTGCAGCGCCAGCGGGGTGGAGACCCACTGATACTTCTTGATTCCACCATAGTAATGCGTACGCATGCATGCCATATCGCTATGTTTATCCTCATAGAGGGGATTTTGTTTGAGATCCACTCTGGGAGCGTCGATATGAGCGGCAACCATGTTGACGCCATTACTGATGGGCTCGCTGCCGATCACGGCCATGGCCATGGTTTTACCGCGGAAAATGGAATAGACCCGTTTGCCGGCTTTGGCTGCGGGCAGGGGTTGAAATTTGTTTGCTTTGAGCAGCGCTTCTGTCCAGATAACGGTCTCACGCTCGGTCTTGGCCTGGTTCAAAAAATCCTTGTAGGGCCCGGCAAAAGCCATGGCCTTTTTGATCTCAGCGGCAGAGGAATCTTTCCAGAAATTCTTGCGCTCATACACAAGAATGTTCTTTTTCTCATCTTTCTTTGCTTTCATCACTTCTCCGTTTATGTAACTTATGATATTTTAAGGATATCAAGCATCCGTTCGCCCATCGGGGCATGCACAAAAGCTGTCTCTCCGGCCTGCTTGCCGAGCAGCGCTTTTCCGATCGGCGAAAGCACCGAAACCGGCTGAATGTCTTCGCGGGCATAGAAAATCAGTTCATCCACCCCCACGATTTGAAAGACAATCTCTTCGCCGCTGTCTGTGTCGCGGGTGTGGCAAATGCAGCCAAAACGCACCTTGTCCTTGGGGATGGCAGCGATGTCGATCACTTTGAGGCGTGCAGCCCGCGTGCGCAGGTGGTCAACCTCTCCGTCTATCTGGCGCTGTCTTTCGCGTGCAGCCTTGTATTCCGCGTTTTCGCTCAGATCGCCGAATTCACGGGCGATTATTATCGCTCTTAGCACCTCGGGACGTTCGCGCATCAATGTTTGGATCCGGCGCTGGATGGCATCCATACCTGAAGGAGTGATCAGAAGGCTCAGATCCATTTAGGCGGACTTTTTCCTGTTGAGCAGGCGTTGGGCGGTCAGGGCGGCTTTTTTCAGCCGGGCGTTGCCGCTTTTAGTCCAGGGTTCCACAATCTCTTCGATCTGGGGATGATAGTTCTGAATCGAGGCGCAGAGAATCTCGGCGCTTTGGGGATCGCGGCTGTGGATGTGCTGGCGCCAGATGTCCAGATACAGCTCTTCGTCCAGTTTGGCGACCGCTTTGAGCAGAGCCACGTGGTTGGGGGCAATCTCGTCCAGCGGTTGCAGCCATTGATTCACAAAGTGCTGCACCACTTCTTTGCTGAGTTCGGGGTCCTTTTTCAGCAGCTTGATTAAAAGATTCACCGCCTGCTTGCGGGTCAGTTCCTTGCTGGACGCTGCCCAGTCGTAGGCATATTGCAGATATTTATCGGGGTCTTTGCGCATCAGCGGCAACATTGTCTTTTCCAGCAAAGAGGCCAGTTGCGCTGCCGGGGCGTTTTTCACGGCGCTTTGCACCAGAGGGAGATATACCGCCGGTTTTTTGCCGGTCAGCTTGGCCATGATGGCGATGAAGGCCGTTTTGCCGTTCTCGCCTTTCTTTTCCCAGAGGTATTTGTAAAAGGGGAGGTATTTTTCGTGGTTTTTGCCGAGACCTCTCACTATGCTGTTGGCGACGTGAACAATAACCTCGTTAGGGGTATTTCCATTGACTCGTTCCGGATAGGCTATGAAGATTATTTCAAAGTCGTAATCGTTGATTGGCAGCTTATTTTCCAGATAATCGGCCGTATCTTGGTTCAGCCTTTCCTTCCAGTCGATGGTAAGCATCTTGTCTCCTTTTATATCTTTCTTCTCAAGATGCCAAAGGCCATTAAGGCAGAAAAATGTCAAGGGAAAATCTTCCGGGATATTTTTGCTTGCATTTCTGCGGAGAACCGATACAATGAGATTCGTTTGGCTCCCTTTCAAACTATATGGTTTTCAGAAAAAACAGAGATCAAATCGCAGCGTCAGATCATACGAGTAACTGTCTTTATTGCATCACTTTCCTCCATCCGGACCAGGAGCAAGCCAGCAGGGCGCAAAAGGGCAGCCGGATCACTTCGCCCTGGTTCCTGGCTCATTCGCAACTTGCAAGTTCCCCGAACAGTTCCCGTATCTCCTACGGGTGGTCTTGGACGAGCGAGTGAGAGGTGAAGCGGCAGGAAGTAAGGGCGGATGCACTTTAGAAATCCTGATGCCGGGTAAATCAGCGGTATTTTTGGCGGAAAAGGCTTAGGGGAGGTCAGGCCTGAACGAAGATCTCCAAGAGACGGATGGCTTCGGCGAACTGGTCACGGTAAGCCAGGCTCTTATCCATACTGATGATTATCTTTAAGCCTTTGGCGGCGTCGAAACGCAGTTGCTGCTTCACCTTGGAGCTGAAGACGAGGACTTTGTTCTGGGGCGGGAGGAGTTCCGGTTTGAATTCCAGGGTGAGAGTGTGATTGCGCACGTGGCAGTTGAGCAGATCCGCCTGTTTGGCCAGGATATTGAGTTTGAAATACATCAGCAGCCAATCCGCTTTTTCGGGCAAGGGGCCGAAACGGTCGGCCAATTCAGCTTCGAAATCCGCGATATCAGCCAGGTCCTCAAATCCGCTGAGGCGGCGGTAGATGGCGAGGCGTTGGTCATCGTCGGTGATGTATTCGGGCGGGAAATAGAGGTCGATTTCGGTGGTCAGTTTGCGACGGGTTTGCGGCTTATCCAGCTCAGCGGCGATGCTGGTTCCGTTTTGGACGGCAGTGATGGCGCGATCCAGGAGGCTGTTGTAATAGTTAAAACCGATGGATTGGATGATCCCGCTCTGCTGGGTGCCCAGGATTGTTCCGGCGCCGCGCAGCTCGAGATCGCGCAGGGCCACCTGAAATCCTGCGCCCAGATAATCGTATTGGGTGAGCGCTTCAAGGCGTTTGCGAGCCACGTCGGTGGTTCCTTTCGGGATGAGCAGATACGCATAAGCCCGGCGGTTGGCACGGCCGACGCGTCCGCGCATCTGATAAAGCTGGGCCAGGCCAAAGTTGTCGGCGCGGTCCACGAGGATGGTATTGGCGTTGGGTATGTCGATGCCGTTTTCCACGATGGTGGTGGAGATCAGCACCTGGAACTCGCGCTTGATGAAAGCGTCCATCACCTCTTCCAGATGGTGTTCCGGCATCTGGGCGTGGCCGACGATGAACCTGACCTCAGGCATCAGCGAGCGGAGTTCTTCGGCGACAGTTTCGATGGTCTGAACGCGGTTGTGGATGAAAAATACCTGGCCGCCGCGGTCGATCTCGCGCCGAATGGCCTCGCGGATCACTTCGCTGTCGCGCGGGGTGATGATGGTGCGGATGGGCAGGCGCTCTTTCGGCGAGGTCTGCATCAGGGAAATTTCTTTGAGCCGGGCCAGGGCCATGTTCATGGTGCGAGGTATGGGTGTGGCGCTCATGTAGAGAGTGTCCACGTTTGATTGCAACTTGCGCAGGCGTTCTTTGTGACGCACTCCGAAGCGTTGTTCCTCGTCGATAATCAGCAGTCCGAGCCTGGGGAATTTGACATCATTGGAAAGCAATCTGTGGGTGCCGATGGCGATATCCACCCTGCCGGAAGCGATGTCCGCCACGTCCTCGCGCAAGCGGGCGTTGCTGCGAAAACGGCTTAACATTGCGATTCGGACCGGATATTGGGCCAGGCGCTCGCGAAAAACACGCCAATGTTGCTCTGCCAAAAGTGTTGTGGGAACCAACACGGCGGCCTGATAGCCGGAACAGACGGCCTTAAAAGCCGCCCGGATGGCGACCTCCGTCTTGCCGAAACCAACGTCGCCGCAGAGCAGCCTTTCCATCGGAGCGGGGCTTTCCATATCCGCCTTTATTTCGTTGGTGGAGCGGGTCTGGTCCGGCGTGTCGTCATAAATGAAAGATTCCTCGAGCTCCTTTTGCCAGGCTGTATCGGGCTGATGGGCGATGCCGACGCGGGAGCTCCGTTCGGCGTAGAGTTTCACGATGTCTGCGGCGATCAGCTCAATCTGTTCGGTGGCCTTGCGCTTGGTGTTTTGCCATTTGGCGCTGCCGATGCGGTTGAGCGTGGGGGCGGCGCTTTCCTCGGCGACATATTTGGTGACCAGTTTTAGCTGCCAGGTGGGCACGTAAACCCTGTCGTCGCCGGCGTAACGCAGCTTCAGGCATTCGGTATCCTGTCCGTCCAGGCGGATGATCTCCAGTCCTTCAAAAACTCCCACCCCATGTTCGATGTGGACAACGTAGTCGCCGGGTTTGAGGCTTTCATAATCGACTATCTCCTCCCCGGGCGAAAATCTGGGCGCGTAGCGTTTGCGGCGGTAGCGGTTGAAAATCTCGTGATCTGTCCAGAGCGCCAGGCCGCAGTCGGTGAGGCTGAAACCCTCGTGCACCACGCCGATATGGGTGTCGGGATTGGAGCCGAAATCTGCCAATAATTCTTTCATACGCCGGGCCTGGCTGGGGTTGTCGAAAAGCAGGATGGGATTGATTTCGGCGGAGCGCAGGTCGCTGATGGAAGAGGCCAGCAAGGCCAGATCGCCGTTCAGGCTGGGCTGAGGCTCGCAGGGAGCTTTGAAGTTGCGCGTTGTAAATGGCAATATAAATTCGCTCTGGGAAATGAAGAGACTGCTTCCGGGACGGCAGAGCTCCAGCAATTTTTCTTCACCGGCCAGCACTTTGTCCGGTGGACTGAGCTTCGCCTTGGTGGTATTCTTCAGTTCCCGCTTGTATTGGAGCTGCACCTGCTCGGTTATCTGTTCGAATTCCTCGTGGATATAGAGGTAATTGGAAAAAAGAATCAGCCTGTTTTCCGGAACGAAGAAATCAGCGAAGGTACAAAGATCGTCCAGCAGCAGGCTGTATTGGTTTTCGATACCCTCGTAGAAGCCAGTGTGCTTGATCTTGGCCATCAGGGGCGAGGTGGGGCGAATGTCGTCCAGGCTGAATTCGCGGGCTGGGATCACTGTGTATGAGGGCACTTCGCCGGGTTCGGAGCGCTGGGTGTTGGGCGAAAAATAGCGCATGGTGATGATCTCGTCCCCGAAGAACTCCAAGCGGATGGGCTTGAGGTCGGGCGGGCTGAAGATATCCAGGATCCCACCCCGGCGGGCAACCTGGAAAACCTTGTTGACTTGGTACTCTGGTTCGAAACCCATGAAGACAAGGTCTTGCATCAGTTTTTGGGGGGGATATTCCAGCCCGGGACGCAGGGTTTTCACGTGGCGGGCAACATTGGCCAGAGGCGGTAACAAGCGCAGCAGAGCGCGGATGGAGAGGCAGTAAACAGCCGGTTTTTGTTCCAAAACATTGTGGATGCACATCATCCGGGTGGCGCGGATGGAATAGTGAGGCGAGCGCTCTTCATAGGGCAGAATCTCGTAATCAGGCAGATAATGCGCGTTAGGGGTTCCAATCAACGTGCAGAGGTCGTCCCAGATGTCCTCGGCGATGATGTCGTCCTGGGAGATGATCAGGATGTTCTTTTTGGTCTTCGCCCAAAGATGGACGGCTGCCGAAGCCCGGGCGCTCTGATTGAGATGGTACACCTGAATGTGCTCGGAACTTTGAGGCAGGGTCTCCAGAGTCTGGAATAGAGGCGAACGCTCCAGATGGGGCAGTATCTTTTCGTAAAGTGTCACGCTGGCCTCAAAGCGGTTCCGTGCTCACAAAAGTGCCGATGATTTTGGTGAGCTTGCCGCTGGCAAAAGATATGGTGAGCCGGGCGTCCGGGCCGGCGCCATCGACGCTGAGTACCATCCCCTGGCCATATTCGGAGTGCCAGACCTGCTGCCCGATGCGGAATTGCTTGTCCTTTTCGGTGAGCCTGTGCCTGGTTTTGGGACGCGTCCTGGGGGCGGGAGCAAGATCGGCTGGATCGCTGGAACCGACAAAGAGGGAGGGCTCCAATTCCTGCAAAAAGAGGCTGGGTTTGGTGTAGTAGAAAGTGTCATAGAGACGGCGGCATTTGGCGTAACTGATTAAGAGCCTGGCTTTGGCGCGTGTGACGCCGACGTAAAAGAGACGCCGCTCTTCTTCGATGGCCTCAACGCTGTCCATGCTCATGCGGTGGGGGAGAAGTTCTTCCTCGAGGCCCACGATAAAGACGCAGCCGAATTCCAGACCCTTGGCGTTGTGCAGGGTCATCAGGCGAACGGAATCAGCGTCTTTTTCTCCCAGGTCCATATCTGTCTGCAAGGCTACGAAAGGCAGAAAATCATCCAGCAAAGCGGGTTTCTCGTGTTCCTCAGCCCAGCGTTCGGCAAACTCGCTCACCGAGCCCACGAACTCGATCAGGTTTTCCACCCGGGAGATGTCGCTGGGATCCTTGCTCTGTTTGTAAAGCGAGACGAGATCCAGATAGTCCATGATTTCCTTGACCAGATCAAGGACGGGGGTCTCTCTCGCCATTTGGCGCCAGGAATCCAATTTTTCAGCAAAGTCGCCCAGTTTCTTTTTGATGCCGGGGCCGATCTCCCCTATCGCGGCGGAGTTTTGCAGCGCCTGATAGAGATTGGTGCGGGTTTTGCCCGCATAGGCAAGGAGCCGGTTGACAGTGGTTTGGCCGATACCGCGGGGAGGTTCGTTGATCACGCGGAGCAGGCTTTCACCGTCGGCGGGATTGGAGAGCACGGCCAGATAGGCCAGCAGGTCGCGGATCTCCTTGCGCTGGTAAAAATGCAGGCTGCCCACAATGGTGTGGGGAATCTTTTGCTGCATAAAAGCGTATTCGAAAACGCGCGATTGGGCGTTGGTGCGATACAGGACGGCAATCTGGCCGAAAGGAATTCCTTCCTGCTGCAGTTGGGCGACCGTTTCCGCCGTCTGCTTCGCCTCATCTGTCTCGTTATGATAGCAGAACAGCGCCGGTTTTTCGCCCTCGCCGAGCTCCGACCAGAGGTCCTTGCGATGGCGGCGGTGGTTGTGGCCGATGATGGCATTGGC
Source organism: uncultured bacterium (assembly GCA_964292625.1). GTDB lineage: Bacteria > Cloacimonadota > Cloacimonadia > Cloacimonadales > Cloacimonadaceae > Syntrophosphaera. The sequence goes on along the minus strand of CAXYWN010000010.1, from coordinate 141 downwards.
GAGATTCAGGATGCTGGTCGTGCTGCGGTAATTCTGTTCCAACAAGATAGTCTGGATATTCGGGTCATAGCTGCGGATATCCATGATATTGTGGATATTGCTGCCACGGAATGAATAGATGCATTGGAAGTCGTCCCCGAT
>CAXYWN010000009.1:0-19577 GCA_964292625.1 uncultured bacterium | reverse complement strand
AAGGTAGAACGCGCCGCGCCCCACAGAAAGGGTGAATTTACCCTCGGAATCTGTTTTAATCCAGATCAGCGGACGCAGGGAACTCCAGTTGTAAACCATCACGCCCACCGGGGTGTCCGGAAGCGGAAGGCCTTGTTCGTCAATTGTTTGGATCATCAAAGAGCGGGTTCTTTCTCCGGCGTAGTTGCGGATGGAATTGATCACAGATTCGTAGCGTCCCTGCCTCAGCACTTCATCGGCCTCAGCGGGCAAAGAGCCGTCGGCCAGGATGAGCACGGTTTTGTCGATCATGCCGCTGAACCAGGTTTGGTCCGGATAATAAGCCGCGTCCATATCTCCGGTGTAGTGCCAGGCGCCCTCGAGCCAGACTTCCGCCCAGGCGTGGTTGTTGTCCTGATGCGGCCACCATGGCGTGCTGGCAGGTCGGGAGGGCAGTCCCACCGTGCGAGCTGCGGCCACAAAGAGGATTTGCATCTCTTCACAGCGACCCAGCAGGCTTTTCTGGGTGATGTCCAAAGGACTTTGGTCACGTCCTGAGGTGGACTGAAATTTTAGCCGTCCCACACACCATTGGCTTACCCTGCGGTAAATCTCCATTTCGCTTTCGCTATTCGTCAGGATTTCTCGCAGTCCGTCCTGCAGCAGGGCCTCGCGGTAAGCTTCGATGCGCTCGTCGGAAACGGTTTGATGCGCCACATAGGAGAGGAAAAACTCCGGAGGGAGGGTGGTTCCGTAGGTATTGAGATAGGCGCGGATCTGCAGATAGTTCGAAAGGACATCGGCCGGATTGGCCATTTGGAGGTTGGCATCGCTTTCGTAGGCAATCAAATAGGCCATCAGAACGTCATCCTGATCGCGCAGCATCTTTTGATAAGCGCGGCGATGGGATGAGTCCAGTTTGCTCAGGTTCTCTTTCGCCAGAGGCTTTAACTGCTTATAAAGTGTGGGATTACCTTTGGCGGTGAAGGCCGGGGGCAAAGCGGCAAGGCCAACCATGATGCCGAGCAGCAGGATAAAAATCAGTGCTAAGCTTTTTGTGTTCAGCATGATGAACCTCTTAAAAGTAATGGAGGCTGGCGGATCAATTCGCCAGTTTGAGCATTTTACCACTCAGGGAAGCCGATTCGGCATTCAGACGCCAGAAATAAATCCCTGGGGCGACTGCTACGCGGTTGTGGTCGGTGCCGTCCCAGAGCAGTTCGTGGGAGCCCGCGGCCATGTTTTGCGAGCCGAGGGAGCAGATTTTCTGGCCACGTAGATTGTAGATGTCCAACTGAACCGGTGAGGCTTTGCCCAGTTCGAAGGTCAGGGTGGTTCCCGCGGCGAAAGGATTGGGATAAACCCGGGCGGACAAGTCAGGACTGGGAATCAGCGGATCGTCGGATTCCACCAGGAAGCCCATCACTCCGAGTTTGTCCAGAATAATGGCCAGCATGGTGTAGAACGGAGCGGAGGACGGAGTGCTGTCATCCACAGACGCCAGAGCAAATGAGGAAGCCACTGTGGCATATGTATCTGTTTGATGCAGGATGCCTACCGTATAGTCCGGGGCTGGCTGATTGCAGGTGGTGAAAAGGATTTCCGCATCCGTGGCGTTAGGGACCAGAATCTGGGTGTAGGGATCTGCCTGGCCGTCATAGTCCCAAGAGTAAAAATTGCCCGCTTGCTCGGTCTGCAAGCCTCCAATGTAAGCAAGGTTGTCCAGAGGCGCGTGGGTGGCAAATTTTCCCCAGAAGGGATCAGCCGGATCCCAGGCCACATCTCCTTCCAGATAGAGCTTGCCGCCGTTATCCAGATAGGAATTGAGCAGGTTGTATTCCAGGGAACCGGGGTTGAGTTGATAGGCGTCATTACCCCAGCCAAAGAGGCAGAAAACGGCTTCGAACTGGTTTATATAATCGTAATCGGGGATAAGTTTGTCTGTGTAGATCACGTTGAAGGGGCTGTCGATGAGCATACCCACCACCCGGAGGCTGTTTTGCTGCAGAGGCTCATAGTCCAGGATATCGCCCAAAGGCAAAGTGGCGCCAATGTGACCTATAGCTGGATCGCCGTAAAGTATATTCGTATAAACATTTTGCAGCTCCGGATAGATGATTCCGCCGTCATCGACGGGGTCGCCAAAGAGGTAATATTGGGTGTGGATGAGGTTCGTCCAGGCCTGAGCGGCGCCCACGGACAACTGGTTGCGGGCGAGGTTTTCCAGCCAGTGGTAGTTGTAGGAAAGGATTCCGCCCCAGCCGGGACTGTTCCAGCCGATCTTATACCAGCCGGTGCGGGTGGCGGCGGTTACCGCCACGGCCTTTTTCTGGAGGGCGTATTCGGCCAGGCAGGGCTGGTTGGAGTCAATCATCCCGTTATAGCAGGAGCCGGCGAAAATGATCATCCCGTCGGGATTTGCGAGGTTGTCGAAGCTCTGGCGGTCCACCATGCCGAGCCAGTTCATTTCCCATGAATCAGGCAGGTTGTTGCCGTTATCGTCGTTCATCCAAACTTTGCGCGAAGAGGAGCCGGAAGAGCCGTGGGCGCTCCAGTTCAGCAGGCCGTAGCTGTTGGAATTAAGCTCGTTTTTCAGGAGGTTGTAGTCCAGATCAAGATCGGAAGGGAAGGAGGGCAAATAACCTGTCTGTTCATACATTGAGGTACAGTCATAGGTGCTGAGGACGGTCGCTTTGCAAAATTCCATAAAGGCGCCGCCGTCGGTTTGCAGATAGATGGGGTCGGGCTCTCCGCCGTAATTGAGATAGGCCGCGGGCAGCAGGGCTTTGCGTTTCCAGGGGGCGTTGCTCTGTTCGTAGGCGACGGTCCGGGCGGCGATCTGCGCAGCGATGACGGGGCTGTTGGTGGAGATGCGTCCCACAAAGATTTCCGGGGTGAAATCGCAGAGGAAATCCTGCAAGCCGTCGGCGGGTGAGTATTCACCCAGACGGCCATCGCCGTCGGTATCGATGATGCTGCTGAGATCGCCATAAAAGAAATCCGAAGCGGTGGTTTCGCTGCCGTCCGGCTCGGGCGTGAGATACATCACTGGCACGGTGTCGTGGTCGCCCACCAAAAGCAGATAGCTAAAAGGATGGGAGTTATATTGAGCGACCAGGTAATTGCGCAGTTTTTCGCCGTTGGAGGCGCCGGGACTGGAGCTCAGGATAGTGCCGATATCGGCAAAAGCGGTGATGAAACCCTGACCCTGGCGGAAGCTTTCCAGCGGCGCGACAGCGGTATAGAGCGCAGCAGTGGAGACGATCAGGTAATCGTAGTTCTTCTGCGCTGAAGGGCTGTAATATTTTGCCAGGTCTTCCGAATTGGCGAAGAATGAAGCAGTCTTGAAACCCTGCTCCGCCAGGCTTTGCCAGATGGGAGGGGTGCTTTTGGTCTGTAACTTGGAGGGTTCCGTCCAGCTCAGATCGATCCGCAGCCCTTGATAGAACTGCCACTCGGCCCCGATATGGATAGCCGGGACAACTGTAAATCTGGCGTAGGCCACTTCGCCCCAATGGCCGATGCCCCCGAATACAACTTGGGCTGAGGCGGGGTTAGCAGCGGGGGCGGAGAGGATGCGCTCGCCGTTGGTAAAAGGCGGATTCAGCAGCGGCGACGGAGCGGGGATGGTTTTCATGCCCAGGAACTGATAGTTGAAACTGAGGTTCTCCGCATTTGGCGGCAAGACGATGTTCACCGTCTTAACGGGCAGACGCGGATAGCCTGGCGCGGAGCTGGTTCCCCAGCCGGAAGGATACTCCGCGGCGGCGGGATCGAGGGACGAAAAATCCAGCGATAAAGAGAGTCCGGCGGCTGAAAGCAGCAGCGGCAGACAGAGCAAAACAACGAGGGGGAGATATCTATTCACCGGGGGTCTCCTGAACTTTTTTTGGGTTGCGATAATGGGGTTTAGAGGGTTTGACAGTCTTGCTGATGGCGTGGCGGAAGCGCTTTTTCTTGTCTTTGTTCATCTTCTCGGTGGCATACTGGATGATGAGGCGGGGCGCGGTATCCTTGTTGGCAAAGAGGAAATCCTCCACCTCAAGAGCGTGGCTCTTCCAAAGTTCGCGCAGAAACCAGCCGACTCCCTGTTGCACGGGCCGGGTGAGATCCTGCATCAGGGGCTGGATGAATTCCAGCAATTGTTCCACCGGAGCGTGATTGCGCAGGTAAAGCAGGGTGACGGCAGCCACGCGGCGGGTCCATTGGCTGGCGGAATCGCGCCAGGGACCAAATTCATCCAGCTTAACGACGTTCAGCTCCAACAGGACAGGCGTGATCTTGGTGGCGATCACATCGGCATGGGCCCAGTTTTCCACCACCTCGTCCAGGCTGCGTTTGGATTGGTCGAAGACGCAGCGCTCAAAGCGCGGCCGATGTTTTTTCAGCAGCATCAGTCCCAGAGTGCCAAATTCGAATTTACCCGTGGCGAAGAAATGATAGCTGAGTTCAGCCAATTCTGGAAGGCTGGGGTCAAAGCGGTCCAAAACTTCGTCGCGGAGCACGCGGAGCTCATCTTCGCTGAGGCCGAAGGCGTCGTATCTCTCAGTGAAATAGCTGCTATTTTTGGTGATCAAAGCGGGGTTTTCGTGAGCGAAGAAATAGTCTTCGCAAAAGCTGAAAATCTCCTGCTGACGGGAATCAAGTTCGGTTCTTGCCGTTAATAATGTCATGGCTTACCTCAAAAATTCTATATCCACCGGGCTGAAGTATGCCCGGCGGTGAGATGCGTTATTCGTTCTGGTCTTCAGGGCCAGAGACAGGCGAATGTTCATAACCCATTCCCTTGCCGGTTACCAGCACATGCCAACGGTTAAACATTTGGCGAAAGCGCCAGAGCATCGTTGGGGTCGGATTCAGTTGGGCGAGCATCTTGTTCAGAAAGGCTTCCCAGTTCGTGGTCTCGTGGCTGCGGAAGAAACCGGAGGCCTGCATGACATCAAGCATGTAAGCCTTCATTTTGTCAAGTTCATTTCCGCTCACGGTACTCAATTTGCTGGCGCGCTCCCCGCTGAAATTCATTCTGTGTAGCTCCCAGAGCGCAACGGTGACGGCTTGAGCCAGGTTGATGGAGGGAAATTTGGGATTGGCGGGGATGTGACAGCGCAGGGGACAGAGATCGGCCTCTTCGTCTGTGAGACCAAAGGTTTCGCGGCCAAAGACAAGGCCTATCTTCAAATCCGGGATGCGGGAGCAATAGGCAGCCGTTTCGGGAGGGTTCATATCCACCGGTTTTAGCTTGCCCACCCGGCGGGAAAAAGCGATCACGCGGTCCAGATCTGCCACGGCCTCAGCCAGAGTGGGATAGACAGTGGCTTCTTCCAGCAGGTGTTCGGAATGCATGGCCAGATAAAAATCGTTCTTGCTGGGCACGGTACCCACGATGCGAAGCCCGGAAAAGTCAAAATTGTGCATAATCCTGGCCACGGCGCCCACGTTTCCCTCATAGATTGGCTCCACCAGGATTACGTGGATCATAGGTCCTTGATCAGTTTGCCCAGTTTATGGCCCATCTGCACCACGGCGGCGTCGGAATCGGCTTTCCAGCCCTGCACAACTTTCTGGGAGTTGTGGACAAATTCCTGGGATTTATCGCGCATGTTCTTCTGGGAGAAGATGCTGGTGAGTTTTTTGAGGGTGGTCCAAATGGTGCGGGCGCGCCTGTCATCGCCTTCCAGCAACCAGAGGCGGATGCTGGCATAGGTTTGCAGCGGACGCAGGCGTCCCACCTGAACCAACATGTGGCTGATCTTTTTCTGCACTTCCTCGTCTTCGTCGTCCAGCATGCGGCCGATGAAAGTGAGCACGTATTGGGGACTGCGGGAGGCGATGCTTTCCATGCCGTGGAGCGACATCTCCCGCTTTTTGGGATTGTCGGATTCGGACCAGCGGGGCATATATTTCTGCATCAGTTCGGGGGCCTTTTTCCACATTTCAAAGCAGATGGTCTCGCTTTCCCAGGGTACTGATTCGCAGGTTTTATCCAGGGTCTGAATGATGACCTCCGGTTCGGATTGGTGCCGGAAATAGAAGTAGAAGAGAGCGGTGGCACGGATGCCGTAGAGATTGTGTTCCAGCATGTCACCGCAGATTCTGTCCAGCTTGCCCTTGCCCTCGTAGGTGGCCAGGCGCTTGCCCAGTTCCTCGCGCACAAAGTAGTTTGCGGTGTTGCCAAGTTCAAAGATCTGACGTTCCGCGATGCCGTTGTTGCCCTTGTCCAGATTTTTGAAAATCTTTTCCACATGACTGTCCATGAGTTTGTAGTCGTCTGAGTTTAGACGTCCCATTGCTTTGATCATAATAAGTATGCTCCAAAATCCCGGTGGGGGATCTGTGTTTTATGAGGTGTAAAATGTATTACAATATGCCTGTATTCCTAAAGGAATTTGGGGATTTGCCTAAGCGTTTGCTTAATAAACTCAAGCTTTGCCGGGCGTTCCTTTCTGTCAAGTTATTTGTCGGGCTGCCTGCCTCTCCCCATTTCATAAGCAGTTCATAATCCCAGGCTTAGTAAAGGGGAAAGAATGCCTTGACAGGTATATCTTTCGGAAATCAGTTGAAACGATGGGAGTAACAGAGGTAATTGATGGATATCAGCGAGTATCGCCTGGCCGACTCAGCTCTGATTAAGGCTTGTCGAGCCAAGGCGGGGAAAAGCGATTTTCCGCCGGAGGGCGAGCTTCATCGTCTGGCCTATACGCCAGAGGCTGTCTCAGTTGTCCTCGGAGCGGGCAATTCCATCCTCAGTTCGGTGCATGCGCAGGCCTGCGAAGCGGAAAGGATCGCCGTGATCAAACGACCCAGCGGCGGCGAGGCGGTGCTGGTGAGCCCCAACACGGTCTGTTTCTCCTCCTGCTATTTAGCGGATAAACTGCCGCGCTCGGCAGATTATTTCAGCCAAAATCTGGAATTTATCAGTGGCGTGCTCGCGGCCCTTGGAGTGCAGAACATCGAGCGGAAGGGAATCTCTGACCTGTGTATTGGGGATAGTAAATTCCTCGGCAGCGCCATCTACCGCTGCCCCAAGCTGATCCTCTTTCAGGCTGTAATCAATCTGGCTGAGCCGGGAAAGACAATCGCCCGCTATATCCAGCACCCTGGCCGCATGCCTGATTATCGTGCCAACCGGCCTCACGAGCAATTTGTCCGGTCTCTGGCGGAACAGGGTTATGGCATCGACTCTGGTGAACTCAAATATCTCCTGGAAAAGTTTCTCTACAAGCTCTAAGCCTCTATCGGGTTGTCGCTTATATCTTCTCTAAACGCAGATTATTGATTATACTGGCAACTGCCGCCTGAATATCGCGCTCCTGGCCCTTGCTTCCAGCTCTTGAACCACGTGATAGACTCCCGCTCACTTCCCCTGGAAGATACGGGAGGCGTGGGAGAAGCCAATGTGGCGCGGATAGGCTGGACGCAAGCTGTTATCCTGGTCCGATTGAAATAGAATCTCTCATTCCACGCTGCCTGCGTCCATAAATACTTCCGCGACGGTGGGATGGGCATGCACGGTCCGGGCCAGGTCATAGACAGTTCCTTCAAGTTCCATCAGCACAGCCGCTTCGGCGATCATGTCAGTGGCGTTGGGAGCCACGATCTGAACCCCGAGCACCTGCGAATATTTGGTTTCATATAACAGGCGGATGAAGCCTTCGGAAGCTCCTTCCGCCAAGGCTTTACCATTGGCAGAAAGGGAATATTCACTGGATTTATATTCGATCCCCCTGGCCTTCAACTCTGCTTCGGTCATACCGATTTGGGCGATTTCGGGATTACTGTAGATATTGAGGGGATACTGGAGGTTTTCATCGCCTCCGGCCCGGCCATTGATGATATCCACGATCCTGACCGCCTGGGCTGAGGCCGCGTGAGCCATATAGCTCTTGCCGTTCACATCTCCGGCGGCGAAGATATTGGGGTGGTTGCTGCGATACTCGGAGTCTGTCTCGATGTAACCGTGAGCAGTTTTTAGCTCGATCTTGGTTTTTGGCAGGATGGCGCTGCGCCAGGAGCAATTGAGCACAGCGTCAAAATCGAGTTCCGTATCCCCGTGGAAGATTTTCTTCTGCTCGATCCTGATCTCGTCCACGCTCAGCTTGGTGATTTTATCTTTCCGGAGGCGAGTTTCCACAAACTTATTCAGATGAGCGTCCAGATCTGGGATGAGCGGATCGGAAGTGGCGATGATAATGGGTTTTCTGCCCAGGAGATTGAATAATTGTGCCATTTCGAGAGCGATCGAGCCCATGCCGTAGATAAGCGGTTTTTGGGGCAGTTCGGGGAGTTTGAGCATAGCCTCGATCCCGAGCTGTTTGGGCATTTCGTTGGCGGGAGCGGGCCTGGAACCGGTGGCAATGAGGATGTTTTTGGTCTCAAAGACCCTGTTATCGGCCTCCACCTGCGTTGGTGAGATGATCGTGGCTTCCGCTTTGATGAACTCCACGGCGTTTTTCTTCCAGAGATATTCGATGCCGCGGGTGAGTTTGGCTACGATACCGGAACTGCGTTTAAGCGCCTGAGGCCAGTCAAAACCAAGCTTCTCCGCTTCGATCCCCGTGATGCCAAATTCGGCAGAGTTTTGGATCCGATGATAGAGCTTGGCGCTTTCCAATAAAGATTTGCTGGGGATGCAACCCCAGTTCAGACACATTCCGCCGACGTATTGTTTGTCGATGATGAGCGTCTTCAAACCGCTCTGGCCGGCACGAATGGCAGCTACGTAACCGGCGGGGCCGGCGCCAATGATAATCAGATCATAAAGCATGGTTTACTCCTTCGTAGGCAAGCATCAACATAGGGTTATGCAGATATTCGAGCACCTCATTCAAAAAGCGCGCCACTATTCCTCCATCAACGAGACGATGGTCAACAGACATGGAGATGGGCAGGATTTTGCCCACAACCACGGCTCCGTCTTTGACAACCGGTTTTTCCACCAGCTTGCCGATGCCCAGGATGGCCGCTTGGGGATAGTTGATCACCGGAACGGCAAAGTAGCCTCCGATCGAGCCATAGCTGGTGATGCTGAAAGTGCCGTCCTTCATATCATTGAGGGTCAATTTGCGTTCCTGGGATTTGCTGGATATCTCGCTCAGTTCTGTGGCCAGCTGGATGAGGGACTTTTTGTCCGCGTCCTTGATCACGGGTACCACGAGACCCTCCTCGGTATCGACGGCGATGCCGATGTTGATATAGTTCTTATAAATGACGCGTTCACCCTCGAGATCGAGTTCGGCATTCATGATCGGATGATGCTTCAGAGCGATACCGACGGCTTTGATCACGAAGGGTAGATAGCTAATCCGGACACCGTCCTTTTCCAGCCGGGCATTGAGTTTGGCCCGGGCGGCGACCAGTTCCGAGACCTCCACCTCGTCCATCACGCTCATGTGAGCCGCGTTTTGCTTTGAACGGATCATGTTTTTGGCGATGGTCTTGCGGATCATGGAAAGCGGGACGGATTCGGTGCGGGCTTCGTCGCTCTGCAACGGGTGAACCGGCCTGCTCTCGGCTTTTTTATGCTCGTGATTTTCGATGTCCTTTTTGGTGACACGGTTGGCGGGGCCAGTGCCAGTGACGGAATTGATGTCGATGCCCAATTCCCTGGCCATGGCTCTGGCAACTGGAGTCGAAAGTACTTTGCGCGTTTTATCGGCAGCAACAGTGGTTTTGGCAGGTTCCATCCCTTCGCCGCTGGAGGGCAGATAGGCTCCATCTCCCGCCACTTCGATGGTTCCGACCACGCCAAATCCCTTTTCCTCCACCACTTCTTCCGCCGGGGCTTTGATCTTGGTTTGCGCGGAAACCTGCGCGGCTTCGCCCTCCACCCCGGGAATGTCGATTTCGACCAAGACGCTGCCCACGCGAATGGTATCGCCAACTCCGCCGAAACGCTGGGAGATGATTCCTGTTTTGGGAGAAGGGATATCCGTGACCACTTTATCCGTTTCCATCTTGACCAGCGCATCTCCGGAAGAAACGCTCTGTCCCTTTTCCACATACCACTCGATGATCTTGCCTTCTTCTAGGCCTTCACCGATATCGGGGAATTTGAACATATATTTCATGGCGTCCTTCCTTTAGAACCTGATCAGTTTGGCGATTTCATACATGATGCGCTGCGGTGTGATCATATAGTATTTTTCGCCCAGAGGCAGCGGGATCACTGTGTCGAATCCGGTGAGACGGGTGGGCGGCGCTTCCAGCGAGAGGAAGGCCTCTTCGTTGATGATGGAGATCAATTCCGCGGCGGGACCATAGCTTTGCGGCGCTTCGGTAACGATGAGCGCTCTGCCCGTCTTGCGCACCGAGGCCCGGATCGTGTCGCGATCGATCGGCCAGATGGTCCGGAGGTCGATAAGCTCCACCGAGATACCCTCTGCCTTGGCCAGCACCAGCGCTTTCTGAACTTCGCGAATCATCGCTCCATAGGCTATCACTGTGATCTGGTCTCCGGTGTTGAGGACCTTCGCTTTGCCGATGGGAATGGAATACTTCTCTTCGGGAACTTCCTGTTTGATCGCCCGGTAGATGCGCTTCGGCTCCATAAATATCACTGGGTCAGGATCTTCGATGGCGGCGATGAGCAAACCCTTGGCGTCGTAGGGAGTGGAGGGAATCACCACTTTCAAGCCGGGCGTGTGACCAAAATAGGCTTCCGGACTTTCTGAATGATGCTCGAGGGCGTTGATGCCGCCGCCGTAGGGGATGCGGATCACCAAGGGAACGGTGAATTTACCCCGGGTGCGATTGCGGAAGCGGGAGATGTGGGAAAGAATCTGATTCATCGCCGGATAGACGAACCCGTCAAACTGCATCTCAATCACAGGTTTCATGCCCGAGATTGCCATCCCCAGCGCGGTTCCGGCAATGGCGGATTCCGCCAGGGGAGAGTCGAATACGCGATCAGCACCGTGTTTGATTTGCAGACCTTCGGTCACGCGGAAAACGCCTCCTTCCACGCCGACATCCTCGCCATAGGTGACCACCATTTTGTCCTCTGCCAGTTTGATGTCCAGGGCGTCGTTGATCGCCTGCACCATATTCATCACTTTCATTTTGCGCCTCCGCTGTTCAGGAAATTCAGATAGTTATTCTTTTGTCTTTTCAGCTCATCCGGCTGTTCGGCATACATATAGCCGAAGACATCGTCCAGGGGATACTCGTGATAGTTTTCGGCCTGTTCAAACTCGGCATCTATCTTCTTTTTGAATTGGGCGATCAGAGCCTCATCCTGGGCGGTATCCCAAAGTTTGTTGATTTCGATATAGGCTTTCAGGCGTTTGAGGGGATCACTTTGCGCCCAGAGTTCTTCCTCCTCTTTGCTGCGATAGCGGGTGGGGTCGTCGGAGGTGGTATGCGCTCCGGTTCTGAAGGTTCTGGCTTCGATCAGGAAGGGTTTATTCTCTTCAATGGCATAGCTCCGGGCGTAAGCAAGCACATCGTGCATGGCAAAGAAATCGTTGCCGTCCACCAGCACCGAGGCAACATCATAGGCGATGCCCTTGACGGCCAGATTGATCGAACTGGTCTGCATCTTCAGGGGCACTGAGATGGCAAATTGGTTGTTTTGCACCACAAATACCACCCGGGCATCCCAAACCGCGGCAAAATTGAGCGCCTCGTGAAAATCGCCTTCGGAAGTGCCGCCGTCGCCTACAAAGGCAAAAACCGCCGCCTCTTCCTGCTTATATTTCATCGCGTAGCCAATGCCGACAGCGTGGAGCAGTTGCGACGCGATCGGCACAGCCAGCGGCAGTACGCGCCTGGCATCCACAAAGCGGGAGCCGTCTTCGTTGCCTCTGAAATACAGAAATATCTCGCTGAGCTTGACGCCTTTGGCCAGCCAGGCGCCCAATTCCCGGAAAGCAGGAACCAGCCAATCCTCCTCGCGCATCACTTTGCCGGATGCGATGTGGATGGCTTCCTGTCCCAGATTTGGCGGATAGGTGAACATCCTTCCCTGCCGTTGATAACTAACAGCCATCATGTCGGCGGTGCGCTCAAAGAGCAGGTCTTTGTAAGCCTGGACGATCTCCTCGTCGCTCAGCGCAGATTTCCAGTTTTTGATAATAATCTTTCCCTCGTTATCCATAACGCGGTATATCTTGTTGTCTATCGGACTGTATTCATTAAGCGTTTTCTTGTCAAACATTATGAACCACCTTCTGTTGTTTGTATCATACTTGTATTATAGGCCATATTGGCCTGATAAACAAATTGAAAAACAAGCAGCAGATTCAAGACGTATAATTGCCAATGCCTTAACCCTGCGGATCTTTTTTTGAAAACAGTCTAAAAAGCGAGCCTACCTGTGCGTAGAGGATTTATCCCAGATAGCTCTTCATTTATGCTTGGAGTCAAAGATATCCTGGGGACGGATACTCCGGCTGGTGACGAAATGCAGCTTGGCAACTTCGGCCATGCGGTCCCAGCCATATTTATCGGCAAAGTCCTTGGCGGGCTGCAGCACGTTCTTGCCGCTGCCCAGAGGGAAAGTCATCCCGTAATGCCTGTCCATGGTCTGCCGGCTCTGCAAAAACTGATAGCGAGCGATCACGGATGCGGCAGCCACCGCGAAGTCAGATTCCGCTCTGGGGCGCTCCTCTATAGGGATCTTAACTTCCTTGGTTCTAAGGAATTGAATCACTTTCTTCTGCACGCTGAACTGATCCGCGAGGATGCCCTGTACCAGGGGGATTCTTTCCAGAAGCTCCAGAATCGCGGTTCCGTGCTGCCAGGCCAAAAGATCGTTGAGGTTTTTCTTGCGGCTCTGCATATCTGCCATTATCTCGTTGTAACGCAGAGGCTTGATTACGATACATGTGATCCTCTCCGGGTAGCGTTCATAGAGGCCGTGGGCGATGGTTTTCACCTGGGAATCTCTCAGGCGCTTGGAATCCAGCACGCCCAGGGCGCGGACATCCTCCACCATCTCATCATCCATGGCAAAGGCTGCCACCACCAGGGAACCGAAATAGTCGCCCTTGCCGCATTCATCCGAACCGATCCAGCGTTCCCAGGTGTGAAAATCCCCCACCGGCGCTTCGGCCTTTCCGCCGATGAGCTTTTCCAGTTCTTTTTTAAGCGGGCTTTCCTTGCCCGAGAGCACCTGGCTGACGCCCTTTTTCAGGGAATAATAGAGATTCAGGGTGCTGGCCAGAGCGTCCCGCTCCAGCCGCATTTGCAGCCCGTAAGGGATTTCCCGTTGGCTGGAGATTGTGATTCCGCGCTGCGCCAGTTCCGGCAGCAGATGCGAGAGGTATTCGTCTATATGCTTATCCATGTGCGTTCCGTTTGTATTTTGCGGACAGCATTGACGGCAGTGCCGATCTGTCAAACGGAAAAAAGAATTGAGGCGCTCTCCCATTTTTTGATTCACCTGTTGCCAAGCTTGAGCATCGTAACAAGGGAAGCATTCAAGGCCGGATTGATTCCTTCGGCATCTCTCAAGCAAAGGAAAACGATAAATCGTTAGATAAGGGCTTGATAATGAAGCTAAAACACTATCTCCCCCAGACTGAAAACATCCCTATCTGCCGCTCCCAAAATTGGAAGAGGCAAAGCAGCCACATTATTTTACTTGACACGCCACCGGCATGTTGATATATTGTCCACATGATGGAGTTAATATGACAGATCAACTGCTGACCATACGTCACCAACCCTTCGATTACCAGTATATGAAGGATCTCTTCTGGGCATACCGCTATCCCCGCAATAAGATTAGTAAACTGCTCAATTCGGGAGAGATCATCTCCCTGAAGAGTGGTCTCTACGTTCTTTCCGAGCGTTTTGGGCGCAGACTGGTTCCGGAACTGGCAGCAAATCTTATTTATGGGCCATCCTATGTTTCCCTGGATTATGCGCTATCCCGTTTTGGTCTTATCCCGGAAGCGGCTTTCAATGTCACTTCGGTTACCACAGGACGCAAGAAGTCCTATCACACGGCGGTAGGAACTTTTTCTTATCAACAAATCAAGCCGGGGTACTTCAGCCAAGCCTATCTCCTTCAGAGGGTCGAAGACGCGTCTTTCCTGCAGGCGACTGCGGAAAAGGCCTTGTGCGACAAGTTGTATCTAGCCCCCAAATTAGGCAGTATCAGTGCTTTGGAACAATATCTATTTGAAGACCTGCGGATTGATAGCCCTGGCCTGTCCAATCTGGATAAAAAACTGATCTCACATCTGGCGGAAGTATCTGGCAAGCATAACTTAAGATTGTTAAAGGAGATACTGAAATGAATGCCAGCCCCTTGCGTTCTTTTTTCCCAACAAACGTTATCAAAGACGCCAATGTGTATCGCCAAAGCTTGCGGGAATTGATCCAAAAGCTTTGCCTGCTCGGTCTTTGGCGAGGCGGATTCTATGAACATGCCGCATTTTATGGAGGCACTGCACTCCGCATGCTGCATGGTTTGAACCGTTGGTCTGAAGACCTGGATTTTTCTCTGTTACAGCCAAATCCAGACTTCAGCCTGGCAGCGTATTTGAAGCATGTAAGCCAGGAACTGGAAGCGTGGGGAATAGCGGCCAAGGTGGATGTATCAGATAAAAAAGACAGTCCGATTGAATCTGCCTTCATCAAAGCCAAGACCCTGAAATCCCTCATCAACCTTGAAATTCCCCCGTCTGAACTGAGGAGCTTGCATCGGGATGAGATCAGCAGCGTGAAATTTGAGATCGATCCCCACCCACCTTGCGAATTCATGAGTGAAAGCCGGTTCATTTTGGAGCCTATTCCTTTTAGCGTTCGGGCGATGAGCCTATCGGATCTCTTTGCCGGAAAGATGCATGCTGTTCTGGCCAGGGGCTGGCTCTCAAGAGTCAAAGGCCGAGATTGGTACGACCTTATCTGGTTTGTAAGCAGGGGTGTGAAGCTTAATTTACCGCATCTGGAAGCTCGTTTGAAGCAAAGCGGACACTTTCCGGCAAGTAATACATTGCTGCCAGCCTTCTTCCGGAATATGCTCCGCGATAGGATTAGTAAAATCGATTTTACCCAAGCCCGTGAAGATGTGATGCCCTTCATCCCCAATCCAATAGCTCTTCAGAGCTGGTCCACCGAACTCTTCCTGAGTCTGGTGGAAAGAATTATAGTTTGAAAAGCTCACTTTCAAACCATCCTGCCAGGGTATTAAAAAGATTCGAAAAACAGTAAATTTTACCCGTTGCCGCTTTGTCAAACAGAAAATATAATTTGTGCTTGACAGAAATCGGCTTATCTTAGTTTTAGCACTCAGTCTCTGAGACTGCTAATTAGATTATCAATATTACACCATATGGAGGTATAACAACAATGGCAAAACAAATGCTATACGCACACGATGCACGCACTGCTCTCAAAAAGGGCGTGGATCAGCTTGCCGACGCCGTAAAGGTGACCCTTGGGCCCCGCGGCAGAAACGTGGTATTGGACAAAAAATATGGTTCCCCCACAATCACCAATGACGGTGTGGGCATCGCTAAAGAAATCGAGCTGGAAAACGAATTTGAAAACATGGGAGCCCAGCTCTGCAAAGAAGTCGCGGAAAAGACCCACGACGTAGCCGGAGACGGCACCACAACAGCCACCCTTCTGGCCCAGGCCATCATCGAGGAAGGCCTGAAGCATGTGACCGCCGGAGTGAATCCCATGTATATGAAGCGCGGACTGGAAAAGGCCACCAAGGTCATCGTGGATAAGATCCACGAATACTCCAAAGAGATCAAGAGCAACGCAGAAATCGCCCAGATCGCGACGATTTCCGCCAATAACGATCCTGAGATCGGCAAGCTCATCGCCGAGGCCATGCAATCAGTTGGAAAAGAAGGCATCATCAACATCGAAGAGGCCAAATCCATCGATACGGAATTGGAAAAAGTGGAAGGCATGCAGTTTGACCGCGGCTACCTTTCTCCCTATTTTGTGACCGACGCGGAGAAGATGATCTCCGAGCTCGAAGACCCCTTCATCCTCATTCACGACAAGAAGATAAGCGTTCTCAAAGACCTGCTGCCCATCCTCCAGGAGGTTTCCGGTTCCGGACATCCCCTGCTGGTGATCGCAGAAGACATCGAAGGCGAAGCTTTGGCCACCCTGGTGGTCAACAAACTCCGCGGCGTGCTCAATATCGTTGCCGTCAAGGCTCCTGGCTTCGGCGACCGCCGCAAAGCCATGCTGGAAGACATCGCAGTCCTCACCGGCGCCACCGTCATTTCCGAGGAAATGGGACGCCGTCTGGATAGCGCCACCATGGCAGACCTGGGCCGCGCCAAGAAGATCATTGTGGAAAAAGAAACCACCATCATCCGCGAAGGTGCTGGCAGCGAAGAAGCTGTGGCCGGCCGCGTGAAACAGCTTAAAGCTCAGATCGAGGAAACCACCTCCGATTACGACAAAGAAAAGCTCCAGGAACGCCTGGCCAAGCTTTCCAGCGGAGTGGCCGTGATCCGTATCGGTGCCGCCACCGAAACCGAAATGAAAGAAAAGAAAGCCCGCGTGGATGACGCTTTGCACGCCACCCGCGCCGCGGTTGAAGAAGGCATCGTTCCCGGCGGCGGTGTCACCATGATTCAGGCTGCCCAAGGCCTCAAGGAACTGAAGGGCCTCTCCCACGAGGAGCAAATGGCCGTCGAAATAATGATGAAAGCCCTGGAAAAACCCGCCTACCAGATCGCCGCAAACGCCGGCGAGGAAGGCGCTGTGGTGGTTGAGAAGCTCAAAAACTACAAAGACATTAACATGGGTTACAACGCTGACAACGGCAAGTTTGAGGACCTGATCAAGGCCGGTATCATCGATCCCGCCAAGGTCGTGCGCTGCGCGGTCCAGAACGCTGCCTCCATCGCGGCCCTGCTGCTCACCACCGAGTGCATCATCACCGACATCAAAGAACCCGAAGCAGCCGCTCCGATGCCCAATCCCGGCATGGGCGGAATGTACTAAAGATCTCCAATACCATCCATATAAAGCCTCTCCCGTTTCTGGGGGAGGCTTTTTCGTTCGGGGATATAAACAGGCTGGAAGAGGTGATCCCTCGCTGCCGGTAGCATCAGCCAGATATAAACGTAATTCAAAAAATAGGCACTTTTTCAAACCTATTGGGTACGAGTGCAAGCCGGGAGGGCGACAGACCGATAGCGAGGGTGTGGAGCGTAGGGGGAAGGTATTGGAAGTTGGGGCTGATAAAGAACTGGATTCCAGCGTGCGCTGGAATGACGGTAAGGCTCTGGAGTGACTGCCAACTGCTAACGGATAACTGCTAACGGGTAGGTTCTGGTAATGACAAAAAAGTGTGACCAGATGCTAAGCACCCAGTCATTCCAGCGCAGGCTGGAATCCAGTTATTTTTTTAATACATTATCAGCACCTTCAGTAAGCCGGGTCGGAATCCCTCGTTAGGAAGGTTTATCAAACATCTGAGAGGCCCCGCTTCTCCCCGTAAAACCGGACGGTTTGGGGCCTCTTGAAGTGGAGAACTGGTATGGCAACGAGGGGTTCCAAAACGGCTAAAGCCGTTTCTCCACACCCTCGCTATCGGTTTTTCGCCCTCCGGACTTTACCCACCCGGTTTGAAAGTGAGCCGTCAATAAATATCCAAATCCCAATCCTGGGATGAAAGTCCGCTCAGAGGCGGGTTACCTTCCCCCGCGCCGCGACCCTTCCTTCCGCCTTCACCTGGATGATATAGATGCCGGCCGGCAGGTCCCTGCCCTGGCTGTTCCTGCCATTCCAGTTAAAAGCATTAGGTCCGGCCTGCCTGATTCCCTGGGGCAAGGCGGCAAGTCTCTGTCCTTTGATGTTGTAAATCTCCAAGACTACGGGGCCGGAGTGTTTCAGCTCATAGGATATCCCTGTGGAATTGCTGAAGGGATTGGGCCGGCAATGCAGGCTCGCGGCCGGAGTGGGAATGAGTTCATCCTCAAGCTCTGTTTCGATAAACACCCTCTCCCACTTTCTCATATCCTGCCAGTCTGCTTGAACCCACTCCTGATAAAGGATTTCCACAGCATTGCCGTAGGCGTCTCTGGTGTAAAGGTAGTGGTTGTCGTTTTGCCAGCCTTCGTCATATTCTTGCATTAGTGCTTCAATTTTAGAACCGTTGGGGTCGTAGGCGTAAAGGTATTGATACCAGTTGTTCCAGCCAGTGCCCGTATAATATGTCTGTAAGAGTTCTTGGGACAGGAGGCCGCCATCCGTGTAAGTGTATAAATGGCAGACTGTATCCTGCCACTGGTAGTTGCCTCCCTGGGGTTCCTGGCTAATCACCATGGCCAGGCTGCCATCAGGATTGTAGCTGTATAGCTGCCTACTTTCAAAGGCAAATTCCCAATCGCCGATAATGTACCAGCTGTTAAGCTCAATTAATTGCAAGGCAGCGTTGTAATGGTAGCGGCCTATAGAGCTTTCCTGAATCATCCCCAGATAGTTGTAGGAATCCTCGTTCTCGGTGTCAAGCAGGCCGGCGCTGTTGTAAGCATATACGCCGCGCCAGCTTTCACGCCATTCATTATTGTACATAGAATATACAGACTTGCGGGTGAGGCGGTCTGACCCATTGTAGGTGTAACTGACCCTCTGCTGCTTGTGCCAGATTCCGTAGTACCAAGCCATGCTCAGCGTTTCCTGCAGCAGGCCCCCGGAACTGTAGTAGTATTCAGTTGACGAAGTGGCCACCCAATTGCCTTCCAGTAATTCGCTGCCCATCAGCAGGATGACCCTGCCGGCTGTGTCATATTCGTAATCCAGCCGGATGTAAGGCTGCCAGCCTTCCTCGTGGTGGTATTCGGTGCTTTGGGCCAGAAGCCAGGGCTCATCGATAGTTTCATGCTCAGGATGAGGGAAATGTTTGGATTCCATGATCTTGCCTTTCTCAAGGCCCTTAACGCCTGCTGGCAGGGCTGTCAGAAATCCCAAAACGGAGATAATCGCAAAAATGAGAAGCCTTTTCATCATTAAATTCTCCCTTCGTAAAAATGAAGCATAATTTGTTCCAGAGAGACGGGAATTATGGGGCCCGATACTTCGGATTGCAGCTTGGGAAATACCTGCCTATGATGCATAGCTTTTATTTGGGGCAGAGCACAAAAAAACCGTCCGGCGTTTTGGGCCAGACGGTTTGTACTTATCTTATCAAGCTGAGCTCGGATCAGCTAACGCTCACAGCGCCATCCCGATAATCCAGTTTCATCTGAGCGCTTGCCTCGCCCGCCAGCACGGCCGTGGCCATGGCATTCTCCAGGTCCTTCTGGATGATGCGTTTGAGCGGCCGGGCGCCATATTGGGGGTCGTATCCGGCGCTGGCAATGTAGTCCACCAGGGAGTCGGTCCAGCTTAGTTCAATGCCTTTTTCGCAGATGCGGTCGGCCAGGCGCTTGAGCTGGATCTGCACAATTTCGCGGATGTTTGCCTGGCTGAGGCGGTGGAAGATGATGATATCGTCCAGCCGGTTCAGAAATTCAGGCCGGAAATGCTGTTTCAGGATTCCCATCAGCAGGGGCCGGATGGATTCCATGTCCGCTGCCTCGTAGATTTCCTGGGAACCTATGTTTGAGGTCAGGATAATCACGCTGTGGCGAAAATCCACCGTTCTGCCCTTGCCATCGGTGAGCCGGCCT
>CAXYWN010000008.1:0-22208 GCA_964292625.1 uncultured bacterium | reverse complement strand
TCAAAAACAGCTCTTTTTGGAGTAAAAAAAAGGCTAAATGGTAAACTTCGGTTAATTCTAAACAAGCTCACAAGCCAATAATGGCTGCTGGGCCTTATCTGCTGCATCTTTCACCTCAGCCGGGCAAAGAGGGCGATGCAGTCAATATCAGTTCATTCAACTATCAGAGAGGAAGCGCATAAAAGAACAAGCCCGGCTTGATGGCCGGGCCTGTTGTATTGAGCGGGATTATTGCTTATTTACTTTCGTATTCCAGGTCTGTGGCCACAATCATGTAGAAGGCGTAAGGATGGTCTCCGAATGCTGCATCTACAAATACAGTCTGGGCCGTGGTGCCGCGGAAGTCAGTGTATTCCCCGTAGGGATCGAAACTGCGGTACACGCGGTAAGACTTGGCATTGTTGACAGGCAGCCACTGGATTTGGATTCCGGTGGACGTTTTAATGATGGAGCTGATGATGGGAGTATCGAGATGGGTCAGGATCACGTTCACGTTCACTGCATCGCTGGCGGAAGAATATCCGTCGCTTACGGTGAAAGTGAGGTTTTCCGTTCCGCACCAATCATTTCCAGCGCTGAAGGTCACCATCAAACCGTCTATACTGACGCTGACGTTGGTGTTTCCGCTGTAACTAAGGCTAAGTTCATCTCCGTCCACATCGTCCACGTAGGGGCTGAAGTCAACTGCCAGGCTGCCGTTCATATCGAACTCGAAGTATTCCGGCAGAGCGATGGTAGGTGCATCGTTGACTGGGGTTACAATCACGTCCACTTCGTCGCTGGCGGAGAGTTCTCCGTCGCCGACTGTGAAGGTGATGGTTTCAGTTCCGTTCCAATCAGCCGCCGCGCCGAAGGTGACGTTCAGACCGTCGATGGAGACGGTAACATTGGTGGCTCCGCTGTAACTGAGGGTAAGAGTGTCATTATCCACATCATCCAAGTATTGGCTGAAATCAACCACCAGACTACCTTCTTCTGCAAAGCTGAAGGAGGCAGGCAGAGCGATGGTCGGTGCATCGTTGACAGGAGTTACGATCACGTTCGTTGCGTCGCTGGCGGAGAGTTCTCCGTCGCCAACTGTGAAGGTGATGGCTTCCGTTCCATTCCAATCTGCCGTCGCGCCGAAAGTGACGTTCAGGCCATCGATGGAGACGGTTACATTGGTGCCGCCGCTGTAACTGAGGGTGAGGGCGGAATCCGGGGTTTCGATGTCGTTCACGTAAGGCGCGAAATCGACTGTGAGTGTGCCATCTTCTGCAAAGCTGAAGCTGGCAGGCAGAGCGATGGTCGGGGCATCGTTCACAGGGGTTACGATCACGTTCGCTGCGTCGCTGGCGGAGAGTTCTCCGTCACCGACTGTGAAGGTGATGGTTTCAGTTCCGTTCCAATCAGCCGTTGCGCCGAAAGTGACGCTCAGGCCGTTGATGGAGACGGTCACATGGGTGCCGCCGCTATGGCTGAGGGTGAGAGCATCACCATTGATATCATCCACATATTGGCTGAAATCCACCACCAGACTGCCGTCTTCCGGGAAGTTGAAACTGCTCGGAAGAGCGATGGTCGGAGCGGTGTTGGTGATATGCCCCATGCCGGTGATTACGATGTTTGTGGTCGGATTATTCGGGTCATTGCTGGTGACGGTCACATTGCCGTTGTAAGCGATGGCCGCGGTGGGAGCGAAGCTGAGATTGTAGGTTTTGGTCACACCAGTCGCAATGGAATAGGCGAGGGTGTTACGCTCTTCTTTTCCGTTTTTGGATGATCCGAACTCACTGAGTGAACGTCCTCCCAATACCACGCTGTATGCGGCGGGGGTGGAGATATTGCCGGTGAGAGTGGCTTCGCCGTTGTTGGTGATGGTGAAGGTTTTTACGTCGGTGCTGCCGACTTCGACTTCACCATAGGCCAGGCTGAGCGGGGCTACCAGGATGACGGCGGGATCGATGACCGAGGTCACAATCACATTCACGTTGTCATTGGCAGTCAAGCTTCCATCGCTGACGGTGAAGGTCAGGTTTTCGGTGCCGTGCCAATCAGCGGTGGCGGTGAAAGTGACCGACAGTCCAGTGATGGATACGATTACTTCGGTGTTTTCGCTGTAGCTGAGGGTGAGGGCGTCACCATCCACATCATTCACGTATTGGCTGAAATCCACCACCAAACTGCCGTCTTCCGGGAAGGTGAAACTGGTCGGAAGAGCGATAGTCGGAGCGGTGTTGCCGCCGGGGATGTTCACGAGGATTTTGAAGGGATCGCTGGCGCCGCAGAGGGGCATGGTGGCATTTCTGGCAGTGGTGTCTGTGGCCAGAATGTAGTAGTAGAGAGTCTGTCCCATTGCGGGAGTAGGAATCTGGGCGGTCCAGGTGTCGCCGCTGACATAGCTGAGCGTCACGTTTTGCCACTGCCCGGTTGTACTGTGCCGGTAGGATACATAGGTGCTGGCAGCGTTCAGCGGATTGCTGTGTTTGATATCCACGTTGACGGGGATGCTGCTGTTGGCAGTGGCCGAACTTGGCGGCATATGCCAGACGTGGAGCATCTGCTCGTCGTAAATGGTGTTTACGCGGCAGTGGGCTGCATCATCGGATAAAAATGAGCTATCGTAATAACCCTGCACGGTGTAGCCGGGCATGGCGACCTGATAGGCGGCGATGGCGGCTGTATCGTAACTGGATGCGGTAGCGTTCCACTGCGGAACGTAGATCTTATTGTTGAAGATGAATGAGTTAGCATAGGGCTCGTTGGCATTACTCTGGTTCACGCGGAAGATCTGGTAGGGGGTGCCGTAGCTGGAGGTTTTGGATTGCCAGGTGGCGACCGTCGCTTCCAGAGCGGTGTAATTGGCGTGTCCAGTAGGCACACGCGCGATCATGACCTTATCGACATCCAAGAGTTTGGCATGGCAGTCGATGTGGTCAATGCTGGAGTTGGAGAGCGGATCGGCATACATGAAGTATTCATCCACGCCCAGATAATCCTGAACCAAGGTCTGAATTTGGGATAGAGTATAACTGTATTCAGTTACCTGGGAGTTCTGGACTCCGTCGTTCTCGGTCTGAATCAGAGTGGTGGACATCATTTTGCCATTACCGTCGGTCATCACGTTTCCGCCGGTGGCGACCAGAGGCATGTAGGAATAGTTGAAGCCCAAGTAGTCATCCAAAACAGCGTTCACCGCGTTGTCATAAGGGCGGGTACGGTTGTAGCGGAAGTCCACGATGGCCATTTCGCCGTTGGCGTCGAAGATGGACCAGGGGCCGTAGTCACGGGTCCAATATGTGACGATACCGTTGCGGACAATGTAGCTGACGTTGCTCATGTTCACACCGTTGGAGGAGAGCTGGCTGGTGGCTGTGCTTTGATTACCAGAGGTTCCCAGCACATACACTTGGCCGCGGTTTGAGAGGTCTGCAATCATGTTAAATGGCAGGCCAAATCCGCTGGCATAAGCGATGATGACGCCGGTGGCCGGTTCCCATTCCGCGATGAAGCGGATGTCCGAAGGCACAACCACTGCCGTGACAGTGAAGGTGGCGGGGACGGTGAGGCTGGGATTGTTTTGGGCGTTGGAACTAATCACCAGGTTGGCGTTGTAGGTGTTGGGACTAAGCACAGCGGCATTCAGAGTGAGGGTGAGGACAGTGTTTCCTCCGGCAGCGATGGTTCCGCTGGTCGGTGTCACTGTTCCCCAGGCCGCAAAGCTTGAAGGAGTGCTCCAGTTGAGAGCGCTACCGCCAGTATTTCTGACTGTCAGTGTGGCTGTGCTGCTGCTGCCCGCATCTGCTGTTCCGGATACGGAGCTCGGAGTCACAGCGATTAGAGGATCGGTACTCACATCGTCCCAAACGTCCATCTGTACATCCACAAGCAAGGTGGGGTTCACTGGATCGTTGGAGTTGATGGTGAGTGCGGCTTCATAGGTGCCGACAGCCATGCCTATAGCGGAAAAATAACCCGTGATAAGCTGGCTTTGACCGGCAGGGATGGATCCGCTGAGGGGCTGCGCGCTAAACCATGCAAGAGGCGGAATTGCCTGTGGAACGGTGAACGTCCCTGTGAGGGTGTGCGGGGTGGCTCCATAAACATCGCCGACAATTTCGAAGGGTAAGGACATCGTTCCGCCAAAAGACGGGGCGATGCTTACATTGACTGTGGCTGTGGCAGTTTCACTTCCGTGAATGGGGCCATAACCGTAGGAATTCGCACCGTACCATTCTATGGTGACGCCATTTCCGCTGGTGGGTGTGGGAGCGAGGTCACCGCCGCTGCCCCCCACGAAGTTGGTGACGCTGTTGACAGTCACACCGGTGGGGAAGCTGACGTTGACACCTTTCAGCCACTCGGCATCCGAACTACCGTTATAGACTGTAAAGGTCCAATTCTGCGTGGTTCCGGGTGTGTATTCCACTGCGCTGAGGGTGAGGGTGCTACCGTTGATGTTGCGATCACCTTTGGCACTGCCCAGAGTGGCTTGTACGGAACTTCTGCGCAATTCTGCCAGGGAGATATCATAAGTGAGTGCCTGGCTTCCAGTATTGGTGATGGTGAAGCTGTCGGTGCCTTCATTACCTACCTGGAGGTTGGCATAGAGGGCGTTATTGTCAATTTCTATGGTGGGGGGAGTGAATCCAGCAATAGGGAAGAGCTTCAGCTTCAGGTTGGGTAGGTTTGTGGAGGCAGCCAGCGAGGTCGGTTGTGAATTATCATCTCTGTTCTGACGCGCCCGGTTGGCCGAAGCTGAGGTATATGTCCACATTGGATAATTGGATATCCAGGTTTGATTCCCTTTAATGGTGAGGATGGAGAGGTTGGTACCGTCGTAGACGAACTGGGTGTTCAAATTCACTTCCATCCAGCCGCTGGTGGCGGTGTTTGGCCAGGTACCGTTGTAAACCTGGGTGTAACCGGTGGTGGAATAGTTGCCGGTTGCCAGGGTGGTGGCAGTGGTGTTCTTCATATAGACGGTCACGGCTTCGATGGTGTTCACGTCAGTTCCGCTGGCTTTGTAGAAACCAAGGGATTTGATGGTGCCGGGAGTTCCGATTTCTGAGGCCAGGTAGATGGCTTCGTGGCCGGAATAGGTGTAATACCTGTCAATCGGATAGGTTTGGGTGGAGCTGCCGCCGCCGATGATAACCTCCAGCGGGGCGCCCACTTCCACGTTTACGGTGGTGTTGGCGCTATAGGCTCCCGCGACGGCGTTGAATACAAACGCTGCCAGAGTGCCTGCATTCATTGAAGAAGCGGCTGTGACGGTGAAGCTCAGGCTTGTGTAACCCGCGGCAGAGATGGCTGAGAAGCTGGCGCTGCCGTTCACGATTGTAATCCCGGAGGTGCTGCAGTTCAGGGTACCGGTTCCGGGCAGGGAAGCGGCTCCGCCTGTGTTGTTGAGCACAATGGAGACAGTGGCTGTTTCGCCCGGGTCAAGCATTCCGTTGTTATTGCCGGTGGGGTCGCTTATGGTCATATTGCCAAAAGCGAGCGCCGGAGCGGAGATGGTTTTGGTGAAGTTATATGTCCAGGTATTGGCTCCGCTCACCATGGTGATGGTGAAATTCGCTACTGTGCCATTGGCGACGTTGTTGGCAATGCTGATGGCATAAGCGTTGTCTGCGACAGTGGAAGCCCCGGCAACCAAGCTGCTGATGCTGTGGGATGCGTCGGTGACGGTGATCCCGCTGGTGGAGCAGCTCAGGGTGGCGGAAACGTTGGAGGCTGTGGACGTACCGGAGTTCTTGAAGGTAACGTCGAAGTAGCCACTTTCGTTGTATTCCGGGAGGTCGTTGTTCGCGTCGTCATAGTTGGCGGTGGTCACTTCCATCCAGGGTCCGGATGCCACGGTCTGGGCAATGGTGCCCACATAGGTAACGCGGTTGTGCGCGGAGCCTGTGATGGTGTAGTTTATAACGCCGGTGGGCGGGCTGGTGAGCGTAATGGTCGCATTTCCGGAGCTATTGGTGAAGCCGCGTCCATAGATGGTGTTGTTGTAGGTGATGGACACCAGCGTGTTGTTCACTCCGGTGGAAACGCTCACAGAGCTGGTCCCTGAAACTATGTTGGAGGGATGGGTCACTGTCATGGCGATGGGAGTTTTGGTGCGGGTGGACAGGCTGGCGTCACCAAAGATGTGCCAGGTCTTGAACATGTTCACACCGTCAGAACCGGCGGTGTTTCCATAGGTATCCATCATCTTGCAGGAACCGTTGTAATAGAGGCCGCCAGTGGTATATTTCGCTTCGGCTGTCAGCAGGATGGTAACCTCGTCTTCTGCGAGCATCGGCGAGTTCCAAGACTGATTGATGGAACCGGCATACATGGCGACAGCGCCACCGTTGGCATTGCGCAGCCAGGCTTCGGCGAAACAAGTGATGCTCACGAAGTTGCCATTCACACAAGCCACGTCCATGATGAAGGGTGTCTTGTTTCCGTTGGTGAGGTTGGTGGCGTTGGTGTTGTTGAATCCGGTGGTGCCCCAGGAAGTATCGGAACCGTGACCAACATAGTTAAGGAAGCCACGGCCTGCGTTGATGTTGGTAGTAACGGTTGCCGCGGAAGCACCCGGATCGTAAATCTGGTCAACTGAGCTATAACCGTAGTTGAGCAGTTTGGTGCGGATATTGTTCATATGCTGAATATCCGATTCACCATTGTCTCCCTGGGAACCGCCGCCTTCAGCGGAGGCAATCCCCACGGCTTTGCTCAACCAAGTGTCGGAGGTGCTTGCGTCTCTTTCATAAACAATTGCTTTGTTTATTTGAGTAGTAACTTGGGCGGTGGTTTCTGCCGAAAAACGACCGATGAAGATATCGGGATAGTTGTCCGTACCGGCCACCAGAGAGAAACTGGGGTCGGAACCGCCGCCGCCAGACGCCAGCGATGGAATCTGCGGAGCGTCTCCCACCAATTGGATGTAGGCGATGGTGGGGTCTGCGATATAACGATTTTGGATATAGGTCTGTAATTGTGCAGCAGTGGTACCGATGGTGGACCACTGGACCAATTCCGTGGGGATACCTTTCTGGATTTTCCAGTTTACGTAGGGCAGGATGGTGCTCATGTAATTGGTGTGGCAGATTACCAGCATCTTGCCAAAGGCATCGCTCACCGGAGTGTAGCGGAAGTTTTCCCAGTTGAGGAACTGGTTTTCATAAAGTGAAACAAAATCGCGGGAGATGGAGCTCACACTGCGGGTGAGGGTGTTCAAGGTATCCGTTCCGGAGGCGTAAACCCGCACCTTATAGGCAGTGTAAACACGAAGGGTTTTGCTTACAGGGTTGTAGGCAAAGGGTGTGGTTTGGACAACAATACCCCGGTAATCTCTCAGGATGTAAGGTTCGGTGAGTTCCGCCACTGACTGGGGATAGAACTCGTCCCTCTGATATACATCACCAAAGGTGTAGGGGACAGTCGCGGGGTCGGTATTACGGTAGATCACGCCTTTGGACGGCGCCACCGGTACTTGAAAATCCTGATACTGGATGTCAAAGAATTCAAGTCTCATCCGGGCGGTATTATCGATGATGATACTGCGGTTGAAAACCGGCAGTTGGGGGAATCCCTTGTCCTGCGTGATGCCTTCATTGGGGAGATTGATATGAAACCATTCTGCCCCTGCGATATTCACAGGCGTTTGCTCAAATTTACCGATCCGATACTGCAGGACAGTCTCGGTGCCGGAAGACGAGATAACCGTAACGGAGTTGGCTCCGCCGGCGGTTGTGATGGTCTCCGCCGCTACTGCAAAAATCAACAGCAATAGCAGGGACATCAGTATCAGTGTTCTTTTCATAAGTAATTCTCCTGACTAATTGGTTTTATTCATTAGGTTTTCCAAGTCTTTCATCCCTTGAGGCGTGGAAAACTTCTTCATCATTTTCTTCATATCTTCAAACTGGCGTAAAAGCCGGTTTACTTCCATTACGCTGCGTCCACAGCCTTTGGAGATGCGCAGGCGGCGGCTGCCGTTAAGGATATCGGGACGTTCCCGCTCCTTGTTGGTCATCGACTGAATGATCGCTTCCACGTGGGTTAGCGCGTTGTCGTCGATCTTCAGGTCGGCCGGGAGTTTGTGTCCCAAGCCGGGGATCATGCGGATGATGGACTCCAGGGAGCCCATCTTTTTGATGCTCTGCAACTGCTTAAGGAAATCATCCAGGGTAAACTGATTCTTAAGCATTTTCTTAGCCAACTTTTCACTTTCTTTGGCATCGACAGCTTCCTCGGCCTTTTCGATCAGGCTGAGCACGTCGCCCATGCCCAGGATGCGGGAGGCCATGCGGTCTGGATAAAAAACCTCCAGGTCGCCTACGTTTTCTCCAATTCCCACAAAAGCTATCGGGCGATCCGTGACGGCTTTGATGGAAAGCGCCGCGCCGCCTCTGGCATCGCCATCCAGTTTGGTTAGGATGACAGCGTCGAAGGCCAGCTTGTCGTAAAATTCCTTGGCCACGTTCACCGCTTCCTGGCCGGTCATGGCATCGGCTACGAAAAAGATGTAATCTGGTTTGATAAAAGATTTGAGCTTAACCACTTCGTCCATCATCACCTCATCGATGTGAAGGCGTCCGGCAGTGTCAAAAATCAGCAGGTTCACCAAGTCTTTCTGTGCTTGACGGAGAGCGGAATCGGCGATTTTGATAACATCTTTGGTGTCTTCGGAGATAACGGGTATGTTGATCTGCTTGCCCAGGATTTGGAGTTGGTCGATGGCCGCGGGGCGGTAAACGTCGCAGGCCACCATCATCGGTTTCAAATTCATTTTGCGGAAATGCAGGGCCAGCTTCGCGCAGGCCGTGGTTTTTCCTGAGCCTTGCAGCCCCACCATCATCACCTTGGTGAGTTTGTTGTTGTAAGCCTTGAGCTCGAAACCATCTGTATCCATGAGCGCCACGAGCTGTTCCTGGACGATTTTGATTACCTGCTGTCCCGGAGTGAGGGATTTCATTACTTCTGCGCCCAAGGCCCGTTTCTCCACTTCAGCCACGAAATTTTTGACGATGCGGAAGTTTACATCCGCCTCCAGCAACGCCATGCGAATCTCGCGCAAAGCGTCTTTGATGTTCTGTTCCGTGAGATAGCCTTTGCCGCGGATGTTGCGGAAGACTTTATCAAGCTTTTCGGAAAGGCTGTTAAACATTGGTATTTCCTCCAGGCAGGGTGTCTGCAATTATAGTGTTATATTTGTTCATAATATGGTCCAAATAGATCCTTGTTCCTCTCAGGACTGTGCCCCGATTGTTCCCCGCAGACTACCCGTTTCTTCTACGGGAAGTGGGGGAGGGGCGAAGAAGGCGTGTACCTGGAGAGATTCAGGGCGGAATTGTACGCGGATAAGTAATTGGGGATCTGAAGTGTGAAAAGTGATCAGGGTTGATCTGATGAGCGGCAAGCTGTCTTCATTCCCGGGTTCTATGTGCAATTTGCCTATGCTCCGCGCAGGCTGCAAATAGCCTCTGAATAATCGGGACTGCCAAAGATATAGGAGGCGGAAACCAGGATGTCTGCCCCGGCTTCTATGATCGCGGCAGAGTTTTGCGTGGTTACGCCGCCGTCCACCTCAATGAGGGTAGGATAGTTGCAGGTGCTGATGATTTCCCGCAAGGCGCGGATCTTATCCAGCACGAGGGAGATGAATTTTTGTCCGGAAAAGCCTGGGTTGACGCTCATCAGGAGCACGTAATCCAAGTCAGGCAGGATACATTCCAATACTGAGAGCGGCGTCGCAGGATTCAGAGCCATCCCTGCTTTCATGCCCCGGTCTTTGATCCGCTGGACCAGCCGGTGCGGGTGGTATTCGCATTCCGGATGGAAGCTGAACCACCCTACACCCAAGTCCGCCAGGGGATCAACATAGGCGGCAGGATTGGTAACCATCAGATGAGCGTCCAGAGGAAGTTCGGAAAGTTTTCGGATTTTGGCAATCAAGGGCTGTCCGAAGCTGAGATTGGGGACATAATGCCCGTCCATAAGATCCAGATGGAGAAAATCTGCGCTGCTCACCGCTGTGAGTTCCTGCTCCAGTTTGCCAAAATTGCAGGATAGCACCGAGGCCGCGATCTGTACTTTAGGCATGTTCAGCTCCTGATGAGAAAGATGATGTCCCTGATTTCCTGGGGTATCTGAGCCCTGCATTGCCGCAGGATTTCTCCTTTGCGCAGATACAGTTCTTGCAGCCAGGAATTGTTCTGCACGGCAATGTAGAGGATGGAATCGTGAAAACGAAAGGGATGGGATCGAGACGCCAAGAGATCGCCGACTATGTTTTTCCAGCCTTGGTAGAGGCGGATAAAAGGCTGATACTTCTCTCCGCCAATCTGAGTCAGAACTCTTCTCAGCTGATTAGATACCGGGCTTAAAGCCACGTCTTATCTTCTCCCTTGGTATGAAAAAACCGATCCGGCCGAAGCCGGATCAGTCAATCTTATAAACCAGATTCAGGGTAAAATAGGCCAGAACAGCGGCAACCAATGCAGCCAGATAGGTCATGGCGAAGGCGCTGGAATCGTTTGTCACCAGCAGCACCATGATCCCCGGGAGGATCGCCGCCAGGATCAACAGAACGTAACCTGCCACAATCATTCCCGCACTTTTGCCTTTGAGGTTTACCAGGATTAGGGCCAGCGCGATCAAAGCGATGAAAACCAGGATCGCGACCAGGCTTAGGATAACCGGCAAGGCTGCCAGGGCAAAAAGATTGCCGTAGATAACTATCAGCAGAGGAAGCACGATGGCCAAAATACCCATCACTATTGGCATAACTTTCTTAAGGACAGGATTGGCGGCTGTTAGCTCGAAGTGGCGCTGCCGGTTTTTTTGCATTAGATAGATGACCGCAAAGATGGCAGCGAGCAGAGCGAACATCACGAGGTAGCCCAGAATACCGTGACGCAAAAGGCCAAAAATGGAGGCGATTGCAACGAAGAGTACCACTCCTATGATTTGCATCACAGGCTTGGCTCCCGCTCCCGATTTTCCTTCCCGCTCACTTTTCTTGGTGCTTTTATTCAGCAGATAAATGATCGCGAACATAGCAACAAAGAAGAGAATGAAGAAAGGCAGGGCTTTCGGATTACCCGCTCCGACCAGAGACAAGGCTCCGATCATGACAATCACGGCCAGGATTCTGGTAACGTTAAACAGGGTGTTCTTCATGGGTTTCTCCCAATTTATTTTTCGTCTTCTGTCAGGTTCTTTTCTTCAGTTTCAGGCTCAGCTACGGCTGCTGCTACAGCTTCCTGAACCTGGGTTTCAGGTTTTTCCTCGGAAGGCTCTTCAGCAGGAGCTGGTGTAATTTCTTGAACTTCCTCGGAAGGCTCTTCTGCAGGAGCTGCTGTAATTTCCGGTGCTTCCTCGGAAGGCTCTTTCGCTTCCTTTTCGACCAACACTTTCAGTTCTGACACGATGTCCTTGTGCAGACGAATCTCAACAATGGTCTCGCCCAGGGTCTTAATATGCTTTTCCAGCAAGAGCATGGACTTATGAACAGTAATATCATTGGCAGCGAGCTCCTGGACAATGTCCATCTCAGCGACGGAGCCGAACATGCTGTCATTTTCATCCACTTTACGGACAAAAACCAAGCTAAGTTTTCTGATTTTATCGTCAAGCTTTTTCAGCTCTGCGATCAGCTTTGCTTCTTCTTCGGCGGCCACATTCTGAATGGAGCTTAGGTGTTTCATGTTCTGGGAAGTGGCGTAGATCGCCAAGTTGCGGGGGATTAGATAGTTTCTGGCGAATCCGCGTTTGACAGACACGACTTCGCCTTTGCTACCGAGCTTTTCTATATGATTCAAGAGGATGACTTTCATGCGTAGTTTCCTTTAGTTCTTAATTTCCTGAAATCGAGCCAGATATCGGCAAATCCCAAAAGGGCGACCAGGATCAGGTTGAAAACAGCCAGCAGGATCACCAAAACGGTGACGAAGGCATTCGAGGCCAGGCGTGAAAACCAGTTGAGAATCACACCAATACCCTGCACCAATGGTAAAAGGCAGAGGGCGAGCAGGGTATTTACCAAAATCCCGCGAAGCTGAGGAAAGAAATATAGCGGTAAAACCGCCAGGATAAGAAGGTTATAGTAGGGAGGAAGGCTGAATTCCCTAAGGACGGACTTGGCCCCGCTCAGATGCAGAAAGATCAGATGCCCGGCGGTTAGGGCAGTCAATTGCATGACTGTCCAACTGGCAGGCAGAAGCATCAGGCCCACACTTTGCTGGGTTTCTGCCATCTGCATCATCTGGGGAACAAGTTTGTTCATTTCGTTGATCGCCTGTTCATTTGCGGCGGTGAGTTGGGCTTTGAACAGGAAAAATCTCACAGCGCCGTAAATCAGGACCAAAACCGCTCCATGGACGAGCGCCACCACAGGCTTGCCTTGCTTGAGCAAGGAATATAAATAGACGATGGTGACGAGTCCAGCCCCGAAAATGGCATCCGAAGCAAACACTAAGGAGTGCGGCTGCCGAAAGTAAAAGGCGGCCAGCAGAACTGGGAAAACCAGCAGGAGCAGAGCTCTGTTCAGCGGTTTTCCCCCTGTCTGCAGCAGCATGCTGCGGCAGCTTGTTTGCATCAGGAGCAGTCCCAGAGGGGGGCTGAGGGTTGCCAAAGCACCCAGGAGCAAGGCGATGATGGGCACTATTCGATTACGAAGGGAATCAGCGCCATTTGGCGGGCGCGCTTGATCTCTGTGGTCAGCTTTCTCTGATGTTTGGCGCAGGTGCCGGTCATGCGGGCGGGATCAATCTTGCCCACATCAGAAATGAATTGGCGGAGAGTATCCAAGTTCTTATAATCAATAACAATGTCTTTGTTGGCACAAAAACGACAGTATTTTTTCCGGGTGAATTTCTTTTTTCTATCTGAAAAGTTCATCTATGCTCCATCTTAAAAAGGTACGTCGTCGTGGGTTGCCTGGCTGGCCTGATGCGGCTCTTCTGTGGGAAGGGGAGCTTCATCTCTGTTGCCTTCACCTTCTCTGGGTTTCCACTCGAGGGTCTGGATATAATCTGCGATGTTCTCAAAGACCTTGCGGTTATTATTATTCTGATCCACATAAGACCGGGTGTCGATTCTGCCTTCCACCAGAACGGCGGTTCCCTTGTTGGCCTGTTTGCAAATGCCTTCAGCCTGCTGGTTCCAGGCTACTACGTCAATAAATACAGGGACGGATTGCCATTGATCGGACTCGTCTTTAAAGCGCTTGTCCATGGCAACGCTGAAGTTGACGACAGGGGTGCCTTTGGGAGTGTATTTCAACTCAAGGTCCCTGGTGATGCGGCCAGCGATGAGAACTTTGTTGAGCCGGGGTACTTTTAAATCTGCCATTTTTCCTCCTATTGTTCTTTGACGATGAACATATGCCGGAGCACCTGTTCGTTAATGTTAAGCTGTTGCTTAACGCCCTTCACGCCAGCGGCGTCCATAGTGATGTAATTAACGAAGTAATATGCATCAAGATGTTTTTCGATGGGGTAGGCCAGCATTCGCTTGCCCCAGGGATCGGTCTTGACGACCTCTCCACTTTGTTCTTTAGTGAGGTTGAGGACGCTTTCGTTCAGGGCGACCGCTTCCTCTTCGCTGAGCTTAGGTGAGATTATCACCATAAGTTCATAATTCTTTACCATTGTCTTTCTCCTTTGGACTTTTGTTTCCGGGGTTTTTCTCCCCGGAACAGGATTTTTTCCATATGCTATAAGCATTTAAAACGGAGTTAAAATCGCCGTTTATATATTCGTTAATAAAATCGCAGACTTTCTCCAGCGAAGGTTGCATAATCTCCAACTCATTAGGAGAAAAGCTGTCTAAAACGTAGTCTCTGGGATTGGCACCATCGCGGCCGATGCCCACCCGGATACGTTTCAGGTCTTCAGCCGTCAAAATCTGCAGCAATGATTTCATGCCGTTATGGCCTCCAGCCCCGCCGCCTTCGCGCAAGCGCAGGCTGGCCAGCGGGAGTTCAATGTCGTCGTGTATGATCAAGGCTTCGGAAAACTTCCAGCGTTTCTGCGCTTCTGCCAGGGCCAATCCGGACATGTTCATATAGGTGTTGGGCTTTATCAGGCAAGCGCTTCGGAAGCGAAGATAATCGAACAAGCGCTCATGCCTGAAACTCGATCCATGTTTACTGGCCCAACGATTGAGACAGAGGAACCCGACATTGTGTCGTGAATATTCATATTCTTTGCCGATGTTCCCCAATCCCAGGATCAGCTTCATTTCTCGGTATCGGTTTTCTCGGCATCTGTCTCAGCTTCAGCTTCAGTTTCGGCGTCGGCTTCGGCAACAGGTTCTTCTTCCATTTTCTTGGCATGTACGACAACCAAAGCAACATCCGCAGCGTCTTTGTATTGCCAGTTTCCTTCGGGCAGGTCTGCTATATGCAGGGAATCTCCGACATGTAATCCGGAAATGTCCAATTTGATCTCATCAGGCAGGTCTTTGGCCCTGCAAGTGACCTTCACTGTCCTTTGGATGACATCAATAAAACCACCTTCCTTGGCGCCTGGGGCTTCTCCAAAGAACTGAATCGGGATCTCGAATTCCATTTGGGCGGACTCTTCAATAACCAGGAAATCGATGTGCAAAATGTTGCGGGTTACAGGGTGGATGAGCTTGTCTTTGAGAATGGTATGGTATTTTGTCCCATCCAGATTGATCTCATAAAAAGTTATCTCATTGAAACTTTTTTTGTAGCCTTGCAGGAAAGTGCCACGGTCGAAGGCAATGGACGTGGTTTCGACGGCTTTTCCATAAAGCACAGCGGGGATCATCCCCTGCCGGCGAAGAGCGTTCAATTCGCTTCTCTTGGTGGTTGTTTTTCTTTGGGCTTCGTTAGTAATTATCATTTATTCCTCCATTCTGAATATCTATTTGAAGAGAATACTGAGAGATTCCTCTGTATGTATTTTTTTAATTGCAATAGCTATCATTTCCGCGACCGACAGTTGGACGATCTTGGGGCAATTGGCCGCTGACTCGGAAAGGGGGATGGTGTTTGTAACAAATAGTTTTTCGATCTGGGATTTTTCGATGTTTTTAACCACGGCTCCCGACAATACCCCGTGGGTGCAGGCCGCGTAAATCTTCTTCACGTCATGGTCTTGCAGTTCATCGGCTATCTTGATCAGGCTGCCTCCGGTGTCAATGATGTCGTCAAACAGAATGGCTGTTTTGCCGCAGACATTCCCGATAATATTCAGCAACATTGTCTGGTCATCATTTCCGGAGCGTCGTTTGTCGCCTATTGCCAGGCCACAATTCAGCCGTTTAGCCAGGGCGCGGGCACGGTTGGTTCCGCCTGAATCAGGAGAGATCACCACAGGGTCTTCGATCTCCATGCTCAGGAAATAGCGCGCGAAAATGGGGATGGCGTAAAGGTGATCGACCGGAATATTGAAAAACCCCTGAATCTGTTCGGCGTGGAGATCGACCGTAATGACCCTGTCCGCACCGGCTACTGTGAGCAGGTCGGCCACCAGTTTGGCCGTTATGGGCACCCGGGGCTGGTCTTTCTTGTCCGAGCGGGCATAGGCGTAATATGGGATGACACAGTTGATCCTCCGGGCCGAAGCTCTTTTCAGGGCGTCGATCATGATCAGCAGGTCCATCAGGTTGTCGTTTACCGGCCTGCAGGTCGGCTGGATGATAAAAACATCATCGCCGCGCACGGTGTCGTTGATTTTTACAAAGGACTCATCATTGGCAAACTTGAACACGTCGGTATCTGCGAGGGGCACACCCACAAAGCGTGCCACTTCTTCGGCCAGGGACCGGTTGGCGTTTCCTGTGATCAGTTTAAGCTTCGAACTCACTTTGATACTCTTTCCTTGATACTGTCCTTACAATTCTTGTCCAATAACCAATTTGGTCAAAATGCTGTTTACATGCCTGCATTTTTGCGGCATCCTCAAATACTCCAAAGCAGGTGGAACCGCTTCCGCTCATAATTGCGGCATCGGCTCCCGCTTGGCTCAGGTCGTTCAGTAACTTGTCCACCGCTGGATAAGCTTGCCTTATCCCAGGCTCCAGGCGGTTGAAAAGCCATTTATGGCCTTCGGCCCGCTCCAGATGCCGTCTATCTTTACTTGAAGCAATTGGCACCAAGGCATAAGCCTCGGCGCTGGATATTCTAATGTTCGGGTTCACCAGCAAGAGCTCCATTTGTATATCCGGCGATGTCTGAACCAGCTCGCCTTTATGAAAGGCCAAGGCAGTTCCGCCATGTAGAAAAAACGGTATATCGCTGCCAAAAAGCGCGGCTATCATTTCCAGTTCGGCTATGCTTAGCTGCAATTCCCAGAGGGAATTGAGAGCTCGCAGAGTTGTCGCGGCGTTACTGCTTCCACCTCCTAATCCGGCCGCGAGAGGAATCCTCTTTTCCAGGTGGATATCCACTCCCTGTTCGGGCTTGTAAACTTCCATCAGATATTCTGCCACCTTAAAAACAAGATTACTTTTTGTAGCCAATTCAGGCAAGTTAGACCATAATTTTATGCCCTGTCTATTTGTCAAAGCAAATTTGAGCGTATCATAAATCGAGACACTGCTAAGCAGTGTCTCGATCTCATGATAGTTGTCAGGGAGCTTTCCCAGAACCTCAAGAAATAGATTTATTTTTGCGAAGGAAGCGTGCTGCGCTTTTCTTCTGTTTCTGGGGTACATCTTCTCCATAGTAGTAATAATAGTAGTAATAATAGTAGTAGTAGTTCTGCTTACTGTAATACTTCTGGACAAAGACACCGTTGACCACAATGCCATCGATGGTGGCGTCGATATTTTCCATCAGTTCCTTAGTGCGTTTGATAATGCCCTTCTCAGTGAAGCCGCAGCGAACCACGATGAAGGTCAGATCTACTTTCTTCGTGAGGATAAGGGCATCTGTGACCGCAATGATGGGCGGCGTGTCGAAGAGAATGAAATCGTAGCGGGCGCGGAGCTCTTCAATGAGTTTGTCGGTTTCTACCGAAGAGATCAACTCAGATGGATTCGGCGGAATGAATCCGCTGGTAATGACATCAAGGTTCGGGATCCCCGAGGCTTTGACCACCTGCTCGAGAGTGACATCCGTGTCGATAAGATAATCACTTATGCCGTTTTCCTTTTCGATCCCGAATTTGTTGTGGATCATCGGGCGGCGCATATCCATATCCACCAGGATAACTTTGGTGTTCATCTGGGAGAGGGTGATGGCCAGATTCACTATGGTGGTCGATTTTCCTTCCTTGGGACGGGAGGAGGTGATCAGCATGGATACGCTGCCAGTGGGTTTCTTTGCCAGGATATTGGTACGCAGCGTGCGGTAGGCTTCAGCAATGGGCGATTTTGGCGCATAGTGGGAGACCAACTGCATCATCACGTAATGAAGCGATTTGCTCAGCTGTTCCTTGTTTTCACCCTCGGCCTGCTCAATCATGTTATTGAATTCCATGTTGCGCGGTTCAGATTCCTGATCGACGGGAATGGTTCCCATAATCGGAAGACGGACAAAGTTTTCCATATCTTCAAGGGTTCTTAGCTTGGTATCCAGTGAATGAACCAGGAAGGCCGCGCCAATTCCCAAACCGAGCCCGAGGATGAGGCCCACCAGCATGTTCATCGAAACACGCGGTTTGATCGGGTTTCCAGGCATCTCGGCATAATCCAGGACGCGGATGTTACCGATCTTGGCTTGTTCGGCAATACGGGCGTCCTCATATTTTTCCATCATTATGCCATATATCTTCTCGTCGAGCGACATGCTGCGTAAGAGGCGGGCGTATTCCAATTCCTTGTCCGGCAGGGTGATCAAACGGTCGTCATAGATGACTTTGGTTTGTTCAAGGCCGTTAACCAAGGTGCGGCCCATTTCTAATTCTACTTCTGCCTGAACAATTTTCATCAGTACGTTATCGCGCACCGCTATGGGGTCTTTGCTCAAGGATATGGCAATGAATTTTTGGATTTCAGTGTTGAGGGTATTTTTCGTTTTGGCCAGCTCTTCCTGTAGGAGTTTCATCTGGGGGTGGTTTTCAGAGTAGTTCTCGTTCGTCCTGAGTCTGGCAATGGTGGCCTGAGTTTCCGTAATCTGCTTACGCAGTTCCGCTATGTATGGTGCCTGAAGAACGTTCTCAACCTTTACCAACAACGAATCCTGATCTTTGAGCTGGCTTCGGTAAACGTCAAGAGTCTTGGCTTTTACGGCTTGGTCGGTTAGGGCCGCTTCATATTGAGATTCAATTTCAGAAGATTGTAGGATCCATTTCCTGGTTGTTTCGGATATGTCGATGAGCTTGTTCTCGTTCTTGAAAGCCCGCAGATCGTCTTCCGAGATCTGCAAGCGCCTGGAGATCAAGTCCAGTTGTTCGCCCAGAAACTCGCGAATGGTGGTAAATTCAAGCCTCGCAATCTGAGTGTTTTGCTGTTGAACCGCGTCGGCGATCGCATTCACCGCAGCCATGGCCTCCCCTCGGTTCGTGGATTCAAAGGAGAGGTTTAGGATGTCTGTATCTCTTTTTGATTCAATCTGTACTCGCCGCAGGTTGCCTGCCGGAGAACCTGAGCCACTGATAGGGTAAGACTCCCAATCAGGATTTTTCTTCATTATTTCGTAAGCAGCGTTGAGGATTGGTTTGCTTCGCATCAACTCAATCTGGTTGTTGATGGAGTTTTTGCCACTACCCTGGCTGGTTATCAAAAAGATATCCGCTCCGGAGCTTTGATTCTCCAAAAGTATTCTGCCCGAAGCAGAGTAGATACGCGGCTGCCTGAGAGTGTAGATTATCGTACCCGCAAACGCGATCACAAAAATGAGGATGATGAGGTAGCGGTACTGAAGTAATATCCTGAGATAATCGGAAATCTTGATTTCTTCGATCTGTGGAAGCTGTGTGGGTTGGTTTTGTTGATCCATATCTGCCGCCTGATTATAAATTGGTGATGATGTTATAAACGCTCAGGGCAATGGCTGCTTTGGACAAGAAATCCGCAACCTTGCTAAAGGCGTAAAAGATTGTCCCTGAGACCACTATCGTGTCTCCAGGCTGCAGGCGAAGATCGTAGAGGGTACTCTCCGTTTCCATGCCGGTCTCTTCAGCAACCGTCCGGATCACCGTCGTCTTGGTGGCCAGGTGCTGATTATCTGCTGTTTCCATATACTTTTTAAAATTAATCCAGATGATCTCAGAATCAGATTCATTTCCCAAAGCCTTGTTTTCAGGCCGGATTATACGAATCTTCGAGAGTTTGGCATCTTCCGCGGGTCCGCCGGCCAAAGCCAGCAGGGTGATGAAATCTGTGTCGTCAGGCACCAGGTACAAGCCAGGTTTGTTTACTCGTCCTAAAATGTACACATTCATCTTCAGTTTTTCCACGCCGCTGCGGCTGCCCTCATAGGAATAGGCGGAAATACTGCTCATTGCCGAAGGTGCATTTGCGGTTTGCGCAAACATCAGTAACGACATGAGTATTATGATCAAAGATAGCAGGAACTTTTTCAACTTATCCTCATTTTTTCCAATTTACGTTAGTTTTCTTGATTCTGGATTTACGTCAAGGCAAATTTTTCCCATCTGATCAATACAGTTCTTCAGGGAGGCCATAACATGCCTGATTATATATAAGTTTCGCATATTTGATTATTGCACGTGGACGATTCGCTCGAAAGATTCAGAACCCATATAAGCCTGCCATTCCTCGTCCCAATCGAAGGAATCAACCCTCCATCGCAAACTTTGACCTGAATATTGGGAAGCTAAATTGGTGGGCATACTTATCGTGAGTGGATCGGCCTCAAGGGCGACATAAAGATCCTGATGCCAGATATAATTGTAACTCTCGTCCATCACCAGCAATCTGAACTTTCCTGCCGTGCCGCTGCGATTCCAACTGAACTCGGCATTGAGGGGAGTTATGGTTGCCCCGTTGGCTGGAGCAAGCAACAGGCTTTTGGAAAGCAGGGCATAGGAGGTAGTATCCGACCTCGATTCATTGCCGGCCAGATCGACCAGATCAATGTAATACGAATACCACACTCTCTCGGTTAGCTGGTTATCCGTATCCAGAAAATAATCCGCCGTAGCTGAGATGGAGTCGATCAAAGCTGGTTCAGTATCGAAATTGTTGAATCGCCAGATCTTGACATGGCTCAGATCGGTGTCCTTGAAGGGATTCCAACTCACCCGGATCCAGTTTCCATCCGGAACAGTGTCAATTCCATTGTTTTCGTCGTTGAGGACTATCAATTGTCCTTCGTACATAACAGGCGGGTCCCCAGTGTCTCCCAGATGTGGGGTTAGAACTGGCGGAATGGGTGGAGTGGTGTCCTGTTCGTTATCATCGGTTCCAGAACAGCCGCAGAGAAACAGAATCACTGCCAGCATTCCAATCAATAAAAGTTGCCGCATGCTTCGCTCCTTTAAAAATTGACTCTTAGGCCAATCCGGTTGGTGATCCCCACCGGATTGGTGACCAAGGCATAATCGATTCCGACGCCGTAAACATTCACTGTAGCGCCGCAAGTGAAATTGTTGTCATAATACCCAGCTCTCAAAGCACCGAGGTCCTTGTATGACCATTGTAATCCATAATGGCTGCAGCCATCATAAACGTAGTCGTAATCATAGACCAACATAAGCTCGGAATCAAGAGGAGGGATCGGCTGAGACACAGCCACTCCCAGTTTGGTGTTGAAAAGTACTTCATCCCTGTGTTCGGAGTAGGTGTCCCAGCTAATATCCGTACCGGCAATATCTTGGAAGTTCAGCCCGAAATCGAGTTTTCCCAAGACATCCCAGTCAAAGAGGATGCCCAGATCGGTCTTCATCTTGACCCCAAAATCGATACCTGTGCCACTGCCTTGATTCTCCAGGATATTGCGTTTGATGAATTTGACGTTGGCACCCGCATAGAGATCCAGAGGCAGAGCAAAGAACAGCCATCCCATGTTCAGGTCGTAATGAAAGTGCTTGGAAAAGGCAAATTGATACAGGTCATCGGTGCTGCTGAATTTTCCGTCGGGGATGCCGGGAAGTTGATAGGCACTGTTGTTGATTCTCTCATCCACATTCGTTCCGATCAGATATGATTCGGCAAAAACCGGGATATCGGTGATCGTCAGCCGGGTAACGTTCAGGCCGATGGTCACATCGCTGGGCAGGGGCTGACAGTAAGTGATATGGTCGTAAGAAGCCAATCCGTTGTAAAGGAAAGCGTGCATGATGGAAATCTCGGATTCTCTGATTTGAGAAATTCCGGACGGATTCCAGTACATGGCCGATCCGTCATCTGCTATTGCGGCAAAAGCGCCTCCCATGCCAAGTGAACGGACTCCTGCGCCAATCATCATGAAATCTCCCGCATAACGTCCGGCCGAAAGAGCGCCGGCAGCGGCAAGTATCGCCATTATCATCAGGATATATTTTCTCATTTCAAAACCTCTATTTGAGTATCGCCATCTTCATTGTTTTCTCTATCTTCTTGTTGCCTTTTGTGGCTGTGAGTCTATAGAAATAGGTGCCGTTGGCCAGGAAAAAGTCGTGCTCGTCTTTGCAGTCCCAGCCATACACTGTGCGTGGAAACTCATGGTATCCCACCCCAACGGGCAGGTTTGCGAAAGTCTTTACCAATCTGCCAGCCACTGTGTAAACCTTAATTGTTACCTCATCCGCATCGTCCGTTAGAACATAGGTAAAGCGCGTTCTGCCGTCATTCTTGGGGTCGATCGCTCTGCCTAATATCGGATTGGGGTAGTTACCCACATTCTTGACTTCAAAGGTTTCATTCACGGCAAATTGCATTTCGCGGGTATTGTAGTTTCCGTTCACATCTTTGCAATCTATGACCAGGCTGTAGGTACCTTTGCTTACATTGAGTTGGTACTTGATGGGGATTCTGTTCACATTATCGGTATTGATCGTCGTAATGAAATCATCATCAGGCACTTGGACGCCGTTAAGGTAGAGCCGGATGGTGTTGTCAAACACGTCAATGCCGTTGGCATCGCTGAGCACCAGGGAAACTGTCCCTGTTCCCGATATGTAACCACCAACGGTGAATTCCTGGTCCTGAACGTTCACATCGATGGATGGCCTTATTCTGTCTCTGTTTCTGTATATCGTGTAGAGACCCTGCCGGCGAACCTCAAACACGACCTTGTCTTCGCGGCTGGAGACATTCCCGCCCTGCAGGATCCACTTGCTGCCAAAGGCGTCCCAGCGATAAATCTTGTATGAGTT
>CAXYWN010000007.1:0-22502 GCA_964292625.1 uncultured bacterium | reverse complement strand
ACCCGTCATTCCAGCGCAGGCTGGAACCCAGTTCTTTATCAGCCCCACAACTCCAGCACCCTATAACCACGATAATGCATAAACAATTCTACATTTACATCCTTGCCAGACGCGTAACAGAGCACAAACAACATATCCAAAAAGGATTCACCGAAAAATACAACGTCACCAGACTTGCCTATGTGGAATATCACGACACTTTCGCCTCTGCCGTTACCCGGGAAAACCAACTCAAAACCTGGCAGAGAAAATGGAAACTCAGAATAATTGAAGAGCAAAACCCCGCATGGAAAGACCTTACTGAAAGTGCTGATAATGTATGCTAAAAAGAACTGGATTCCAGCCTGCGCTGGAATGACGGGCAGGCTCTGGGGCTTCTTGCTGCTTCAGCGA
The DNA here is from genome assembly GCA_964292625.1 of uncultured bacterium. Taxonomy (GTDB): domain Bacteria; phylum Cloacimonadota; class Cloacimonadia; order Cloacimonadales; family Cloacimonadaceae; genus Syntrophosphaera. The sequence continues at coordinate 22,109 of CAXYWN010000007.1, read as the reverse complement.
GCCAAGAAGAGGGTCTAAAAAGGCCCTGAAGCCAAAAATGGCTCTTTCCCCGGGTCTGCCGTGCTGCTCAGTTACTAAACTTTCCCGGGGAGGGGTGGGTTCTATGAGAGTGGTGAGTAAACCTTCCAACGAGTGATTCCGAACCGGCCAATGCTGTTTCTCCACAACCTCGCTATCGTTCTGACGCCCTCCATTCTTTACCGCCAAGTTTTAAAGTGAGATATAAAAACAGGCAGGAAAGTGAATCTTACTGCCTGTTTAGGTTTTTTTATCCAGCTTATAGCGAATACAGAATAATCTGGGGAATCGCGGCTTTGCCGGTTACTGATCAGTAAGTGATCTCAGATCCAGGATTAGCTCATTCTTTTCCGCTGAAAGGCGGGTAGGTATCTGTCATCATGATGGTATAGGCCATCACCCGGTAGATCCAGCGATAGGTTCCCACTGAATATGCGTGCATTCCTTCCGGGTGTTTGCCGGTGAAAAGAATCGCCCAGAAAGCCAGGAAATTGATTACCGACTGGCCGATGAATCTGAAGGCCAGGCAGAAACCGTGAGGCACCATGATGTATATCGGACCAAAAAACGCGCGGAGCAGTAAGCCGAGCCGGCTGCTTTTTTCCGGATACTCTATGTCCAGGGTCACCGGCGGCCAGGCGGCGTCCATGCCAAAGGGGGGATAACCGTCGCAGAGGTTGAACAGCGAGGATCCAACCCGCAACTTCAGCATGAAATCAAAACAGAACCTGGGGAATTTGCCTGTAAACAGAATTGCCCAGAAAGTAACAAAACTCAAAGCCCCATATCCGATGGAGAGGAAAGAAAAAATGAAGAAATGTGGAATTCCAATGTAAATCGCCCCAAAAAAGGTGCGAAGCAGCAATTCCATCCGGGAGTACTTTTCTTGATGTTGAACCTGTAAGTTCATGAAGAATCTCCTTGTTCTTTTAGATTAACTTGAGTCTGCATGATTGATGCAAACTGGTTTTCAATGTTGTTTGAGAGTAATTTCTTTTACTCTCGCTTCTCACAATGTGTTTATACTGGTCAGCTGAAATCAGTTAAAAACTTTGAGTCTTTCTGTCAACAATTTTTTGCCTCTCTGGCAAACCGAAAGTAAAAGAGGACAGAATCGAGATGCTTGCTCCCTTTCTTTCAGCTCATTCGCATCCGCTTTGCTTCCCGGACACCACTCCTGGCAGCAAGGGGAAGTCTGCGGGAAATGAAGAGGTTGTGGAGGGGCCAAGCTCAAGGGCCAGATGAAATTGGCGGTATTTTCAGCAGAGTGACCCACATAGTTTGAAAGTGAGCCCAGACTAATCCCTCAATGCCATGCCTGACGGTTAGTCTTTGCCGGAGGGAATATCCTGCCTGAGAAAGCTGCTTCTTAGCGCCTGTTCTGGATCAGAATGTCGCCATAGGCATATTCGCCATCACTGAACCAGATGAAAACACGGTGGAGGCCAGGATCGAGGTCGTTGACGTCCGGGGTCAGCACGTTCCAGTATTCGTTCACAATCCAAGAGCCATGCACTTTGTAATCTGCATCAAGCAGAATCACAGTTGCCTGGACTCCCTCTTTGACGGCCAGTTCCAGGTTGAAGCTATCGTAACAGGGATTTGGATAGGCCTTGCGAACATGGTTCATATTGGGAGGAGGATAGGGTACAGTTATGGACACTGGGCCGGCAATGAAACTGTCTTCGCAAGCAACGTGCTCCAACCAATAGAAGTAAGTCGAGCCGGTCACCACGCTGCTGTCCACCACGGTGTAGGTATGCATCTGGCTGGTATTGGTGGCGGGAATCAGATCTGGACTTATCAAAGTGGCAGTGCTGGCCTCGCAGCTGCTGCTGCGATATAGACGAAAGCCCAGCATCTGAGTTTCGCTCTGGGTGCACCAGGCAAGCTTGACATAATATTGGTCGGTGAGGGTGGCGGTGAAGCTGGACAGTTCCGGCGGGTAATCACCCATCGAGAAAAAAGTATAGGTATAGGTGCTGGTTGCCGTGTTGTGGGTTACCAGCGGAAACGAGTCGAAGTCGTAATATTCCAGGCCTACACTGTACAAGCTTTCCAGCGAGGAATCGTAAGCGCCTGCGTGGGTAAAGGTGTGGGGAGTGAAAAAGCCGGTGGGACTTGAGTCCAAAAATATTGACGCTGTAAGTTCCCCATGGCCGTAGCCACGCCTGGCCTCCACGCAGATATAATATGGATCCTTTGGTCCAGAGCCCTCTTCAGGATGCTTTATCAGTCCACGCAGCCTGGCCAGGGATTTGTCGGAAGAATCATAGGGCAGTACCTTCCAGTCGTTCTTATCCCCGCCCTTCCCGTAGATAACATGGCCGAGGAAGTTTCCACTTTCGTCGGTATGATCGTAATCGGCAAAATGGCCCACATAAACGGGAAAATCAAATTCTTCCAGTTCTTTCCAGTTCTTTTCTTCATCCGGGCCAAAGGGGTTCCAGCCACAACCGGCAATGAGCGCGGCGAGCAATAGCAGCACGAAAAACGCAGTGTTCTTCATAATATCTCCTTGGCGCAATAAATCCCGGTTGGTCAGTTTCTGTCAAGAAATAAAAGCCGGGCGTGAACCCGGCTTATTGAATTATTTCTTCTTTTGAGGCTATTTGATACCCTGAGTCATGGCTTCGCCCAGGCTGAAGATGGGCAGATAAACCACGATGATGATGCTACCCACCACGCCGGCCATGAGGATGATCAGCATTGGTTCGATCAGCGAGGTGAGGCGCTCGATAACGGCGTCCACCAGCTTCTCGTAGAACTGGGCGGCCTTGCCCAGCAGCTTGTCCATGTCTCCGGTTTCCTCGCCGGTGCCGAGCATTTGCAGCAGCGTGGGCGGGAAAAGACCGGTGCGGCGAAATGAATTCGCCACGCCATAGCCTTCCTTCACCATCACTCTGGCCCGGCGGATGCCGCCTTCGATCACGGCGTTCTGAACCACGTTTTCGGTGAGTTCAATGGTGTCCATGATGGGCACGCCGGCGGTCATGAGAATGGAGAAGGTGCGGGAAAATTTGCTCATGATGGAGTTGGTGGTCACACCACCGAAAATAGGCAATTTAAGCTTGATGCTATCCCAAACGTAACGCCCTCGGTCGGTGAGGTTTATCACCCACGCCGCCACGATTAATCCGAGGATAGCCAGAACCGTCAGGAAGACGTTGTTGGTGACGAAGCTGCTGATATTGATGGCAATCTGGGTGGGGATGGGCAATTCGGCGTCGAAGCCCGCATAGACATCGGCGAACATCGGCACCACATAGTAGAAGAGGAACCACACAACGATGGCCAGAAAGACGAGGATGAAGATGGGATAGGCCATGGCGGAACGCACTTTGCGGCGGGTGTCCTCGATCTTTTCCAGATAGTCTGAAAGTTCATCCAGAATGGTGTGCAGGGTACCGGACACTTCTCCGGCCTTGACCAGCGCCACGTAGAGGGGATTGAATACGCCGGGATGCTGTTCCATAGCCTCGGAAAGTGAATATCCCTTGCGGATATCATCGGAGAGGCGGCGCAGGACCTTGGCGAACTTGGTGTTCTTTTCTGCTTTTTCGAGATCGCTGATGGATTTTTCGATGGTGAGTCCGGCAGAGAACATGGTGGAAAGCTGCCGCGTGAAAAAGACCAGGATTCTAAGCGAAACTCCGGTGCGCCATTTGTAGATGGCGAGCATGATCTTGTCCGAGAGCGAAAGCTTTCCCTTAAAAGCGCCTTCGGAGGCGGCTTTCACAGAGATTATGGTGCTTCCTTCCTTGGCCAGTTTATCCACAGCCTGGTCCAGGGAATCGGCTTTGAGGATTCCCTCAACCCTGGCACCTTTGGCGTCTTTGATGATATAGGCAAAATTAGGCATTGCTGAACCCTTTTTGGTTTATTCCACGATGGTCATCTTGATGACTTCGCGGATGGTTGTGATACCTCTGGTCATTTTTTGCATGGCGGCGTCGTGCAGAGTGCGCATGCCAGCGCGGAGAGCGGCATCGCGGACCAGGTCCTGATTGCCGCCGTCGTAGATAATAGCACGGATTTCGGGATTGACGATCAACAGTTCGAAGATGCCGGTACGTCCGGAAAAACCGGTGTTATCGCAGTGCACGCAGCCGCGGCCCATCTTGAAATTGATTTGGGCGGCCTGCTCGGGAGTGAGCCCGCAATCGCTGAGTTCCAGATCGGTGGGTTTGTAATCCATGATGCAATAGGGGCAGATTTTGCGAACGAGGCGCTGGGCCATCACCAGGCTGAGCGAGGAACCGACGAGGTAGGGTTTGATACCGATGTCGATCAGACGGGTAACGGTGGAGGGAGCGTCGTTGGCGTGCAGAGTGGAGAACACCAGGTGACCGGTGAGGGAAAACTTGATGGCGATGTCTGCCGTTTCTTCGTCCCGGATTTCACCGATGAGCACAATATCCGGGTCCTGACGGAGCACGGAACGCAGAGCGGAACCGAAAGTGAGGCCGATCTGCTCTTTGGTCTCAATCTGGGTGATGCCTTCCAGGCGGTATTCCACGGGGTCTTCGACCGTGATGATGTTGGTTTCGATATCCTCGATCTCTTTAAGCGCGGCGTGCAGGGAGGTGGATTTTCCGCTTCCCGTGGGGCCGGAAACGATGATGATGCCGTAGGGCCGGCGGATGATGCGGGAAAAGATATCCATGTTTTCCTGCTCGAAACCCAGGGTGCCGAGCTTGAAGCCGAACTCACCCTTGTCCAAAAGACGCATCACGACCTTTTCACCCAAGACCGTGGGAGTGATGGAAACACGGACGTCCACGCTCTTGATCGCGGTTTTGAGTGCGATGTGGCCATCCTGGGGAAGGCGGCGCTCGGCGATATTGAGCTTGGACATCACTTTCACCAGTGAGATCAGCCCGGGGTGCATGCCGATGGGCGGCGTCATCACTTCGCGGAGAGCGCCGTCCACGCGGTAGCGAATCCGGGTGGTTTTCATGAGCGGTTCGATATGGATGTCAGTGGCGCTGGCTTTGATGGCTTCGAGGATAATCAGGTTCAAAAGCTTGACGATGGGTGCGTCGGCTTCGCCGGAAGCAGAGGCTATGGTGATCTCGTTTTCGTCTTCGTCCATGGCCACAAAATCGAAGCCACCCACGGCGTCCTCCACCTGAGTGGTGGTGCGGATGCTCTTGTAGTGTTTTTCGATGGTGTCGCGCAGCATGGTCTCGGAGATCAGCTTGGGCTTCACGTTTTTGCCCAGGATTATTTTGAGGCTGTCCAGAACCGTAAGGTTGTCCGGATCGGCCATGGCGACCACGATGCCGTCGGCATCTTCACGCAGGGCAATCACGCGGTTTTCATTGGCAAAAGGTTCCGGAATCATGCTTACCACTTCGAGGTCCAGATCCATCAGCTCGCTTTCCTTGGCGATATCGTATTCGAGCTGCAAGTTCAGAACTGTAAGCAATTGTGCTTCGTTGAGATACCCGAGCTTAATCATGGTTTCGCCGATTTTCAGGCCAAAATTGGATTGTTTGATCAGGGCTTCTTTGACCTGATCTTCGGAGGCATAGCCTTCATGGACAAGGATCTCTCCGAAGCGGGCAAACTGTGGGTTAAAAGTCATTTATATCTTCCTTAACTTATTATAGCGAAGCAGACGGCTGAACCGCCGCTGAAATATCTCTGCTCAAACGCACGGGCACGGAGACGGCCGCAGCCATCCCCGTGCGAGCGCAAGTTTTAGAACGGAGGGTTGGGAGTCCAGTAACGGAAGAGAGCGACGTCGGTCTGCCCCGTTACGGTGGTGCCCAGGAGGCGGGCGATGATGGTGCCGCCGGATTCACCCGGAATCTGTTGCACCTGGTCTCCGGGCGGGCACTCTATAATGTTGTAGCGAATCTGGCCCCAGGCCCAGCCAGCGTATTCTCCGGTGCCGTAACTCCCGTCATCGGTGATAATCCGCCAGGCGGGATCCGAGGGATAATTGTTGTTGTATCCCGGTATCGCCACAAACTGCCCCTTGGTGCAGGTCAGCATTATCGCGGCGTTGCCGACCGGCTGACCCTGACCGTCTGTGAGCACACAGTAGATTTCGGATGATTTCCAAATCGGCGAAACATTGCCGAAAACCAGCGCGGCTGGATTGGCCTGGATATCGAAATGCGGATCGTTGAGCGGCAACTGGACTGTGGCATAGCCGTCCACACCTTCGCCCTGGATGGAGCCGGTGCTGGCCCGGATCGTGATCCAGTCGTTGGTATAGCTGCCAGAATAGGTTACCGTGGTATAGGCAATGCCGGCTACGGAATCTTCTTCCGCGCTTACGTTGCCAGTGGTGGCACTGGGGAATATCTGGCAGTTGGTAACGTTGTTGATCAGCTCGAAGAAAACGCCGGTTCCCCGGCTAACTGAGTTGCCATAGGAATCTCTAACCACAGCGCCTGCGACCACCTGCCAGATACCGCCGCCCATGTTCTGGCCGGTGTTGAAGAGCCCGATGAAAGGCAAGACAACAGCCGGTGGTCCAGACTTGATGACGATGTTGGCTTTGGTGGCACGCACCCATCTTCCAGCGCTGGAAGTACAGGAAGCCCTGATAATCAGGATTCCCGACTGGGTACCGCTGTTTACCGAAATCTGGGCTTCACCCCCTGTGGAAACCACCAGGACGCTGTCTCCAACGGGTTGGTTATTGAGGTTTGCCCCGAGGGGCGGGGTTGCGTTCATGATGCGGAAATAGACACTCTGCGGTGTATCGATCAGGTTGCCGTTGATATCCTTCAGTTTCACGCGCAGGATGGCCGATTCATCGCCGCCGGTGTTGGCGACATCGAGGGTGATCTGGCCTTCCTGGGTGAAGGAGATGGAATGAATATCGTCTGAGGTTACATTGAAAATGAGTTGGGTCTGCAAGGTGTCGTTGTTGGCAAAGGCCTTGATGGTGGCGGCACCGGCCGTGAGGCCTGGCGTGAAGCGCACCTGCGCCTCGCCCATGATGTCGCTATTGATGGTCACGCTCTGAGTGGTGTTGATGAACGTTCCCAGATTCGTTTCGAAACGAACCGGCTTGATCTGGCAGGGATTGCCGTGCGGATCGTTGAGGGTGGCACGCATGAAGATTTGGTTCGGGCTGGCCACAAAGCTTGTGTCCGCCTCAATCATTTCACCATTCACCTTCACAAAGGATTGAAGACCGATCATGAAGGGATTACCCGGCCTGATCAGCACCTCTCTGGTGCTGGAGACAGTGCCGATATGCGCGCTCACAGTGGCGTTTTCCACTCCCGGCGTGGTCGTGGCGACCGCTCCGGCGTTGTATTTCGCGTAGGCCCTGCCGTTTATGGTCTTGGCTACGATTGAAATCCCCTGCACGTTGTTGGCTTCGTCAACAAACCTTCCTTTGGTGCAGGTAAAGGTAATCAGGGTGTTGTCCGGAACTGTATTTCCCAAAATGTTCACCGCGAGAGCATTGATCTCGGTGGTCTGCATCACGCTCATCGGATAGGGATTGGCCTGGGAAAGGAAGTTCAGAACAACGTTATCGACCTGGGGAACCTGGTCTATGAACACCTGAACCGTGGCCGTATCCGCGGAAGCAATTTGGTTGGTATTGGTTTCGGAGTATTTGCGGACCACTGCCGTGATAGTGGCCAGGCCGCTATCGCCATCGTCCCAGAAAGTGGTGGTGGCCACGCCGCTGCTGTCGGTTTGCACCGCAGCCAGGATTCTTCCCACATCCGTGCGGAAATTCACGATCTGGGCCGGAACGCCAAAGCCTTCGCCATTCTTCACGGTAACGCTGATGTCGGAATAGGTGATGTTGTTATCGCTGTAGATGGTATCCGGAGATGCGATGATCTTGGTTATTTTGCGCATCTGGTTGGGATCCTGAGTTTCACCCCCACTGGGAGGCGGAAGGCGGCGGTCGCAAGAGGAGAAAATGGCTAGCGCAAGCGCCAGCAAAATCAGAAGGGGTAAGAGTTTCTTAATGTTCTTCATCTGCATTCTCCTTAATCTTCGTTATCAAATTTTATCAGGCGGCGAGTGAGGCGTTCGTCGATTTCGGGCTCGCCCTGATTTTTGTATCTTTGCACCTCGGGATCGAGGCGGATCTGGTCGGCAGTGATCAGACGGGGAGTGATCTCGATAATCAGATCGGAATTTTCCACCTGTTCCTGGCGGTGCTGGAAGAGCTTGCCGATGAAGGGAAGGTCACCCAAGAGCGGAAGTTTGTTTACTTTCTGGCTGATGGTGGAGCTCAACAGGCCGCCAACGATGATCTTGTGCTCGTTGGGCACTGTAACCGTGGAGGAAATGCGGCGAACCTTGGTACGCGGCACGTATCCGCCCACCAGTTCGATTACGGAGCTTACTTCAGGAGCGATGCGCGCTGTGATCAGGCCGTTTTCGTTGACCGTGGGGGTCACGGTAAGCATGATTCCCACTTCCTCGCGTGCGACCTGGATCTGTTTCTCGTTGTCAGTAACGACGTAGGGCACCACTTCCCCGATATGAATCTGGGCTTCGTTGCCGTTCAGCGCCGTCACGCGGGTGTCCGTAAGCAGCTTGGCCGCGTTGTTTTCCAGCAGCCAGTCGATGGTGATGTCAAAGGCTGTGAGTTGGCGGCTGAAGTGGCCGATGTCGTTGAACCCATTTATTCTTTGGAAATACTGCTGGTCTGGCAGGAGTTCAAAATTAGTGGGATTGCCGTAGGGAAGATTTCCTTCCTGGTCACTGAAGTTGTAAGGCAGTCCGGCGCCGGAGGCGTTGACCGGATCTTCCGCGATGATCGTGGTAAGATGGTTCAACCGGCTCCAATCCACTCCGAATTTCTTGGCATCTTTGAGACTGATCTCTATCAGGCGCACTCTGATCTCGATTTGCTTTTGGGCGACATCGATCTGCTGCACCAGGTCTCTGATGCTTTCAAAGGCATCCGTGTTGCCATAGACCATAATGGCATTCTGTCCTTCCAGGGGTATCACGGTGGCGTCTGTACTGGCAAGGGCGGCGCTCACTTTGGTGGCATCGAGGTTGTTCAGGTAGATGATGTGATTGCTCTGGCCGGATGATTCGGAAATGTTTTGCTGAGTTCCCACCAGGAAGGTGTTATCACCGTAGATCTTATAGGAAAGTCCGGCAGATTTGGCTACAAGGGAGACGGCGGTTTCCACCGGAACGTCCTTGATACTGATGGTAACCCGTTTCTGTTCCTTCTGCACGGTGCCGGCCTGATCTGTGGCAAGCACAATGTTGGTGCCACTGAGACGGGCCAATGCGCTGAGCACTGAGGACAGAGGTTCATCGATACTGTTGAGGGTCACGGGTTTTCTGAGACCGCTTGATTGTGCACCCAGGGCTGCGATCCCAAAGAGGAAACTCAGAATCAGAGTGCAGACGATAAAGCGTTTGGACACGAAAGCGTTCAACATATTTTCTCCAGCTTCGTTATATTTTTTCATGATTAATAGTTTTGATCGGTGTTTTCGCGCACGCGATCCTCTTGCGAGAAATCGGGCATTTGAGGACGAGCCTGAATGCTCAGGGTCTGCGGTCCACCATAATAAATACCAACGTTTTGTTCATTAATCCAAGTGATTCGGCGTCCTTCGATAACTTCACCCACACCAGCTGTGTAGATCTTATCCTGGAATTCCACCGTCACCAGCCGCTTGCCCGTTTCCTCGGCGATATAGGTTCCGGTGGGGCGGAAGGTGTTGCGCAGGGCGTTTTCAAATTCTTTGGCCAGGTCGAATCGGTCTTTAATGATGTTTCCTTGCCTCAGGGGATCATAAGCCACCGTAAACACTGTGTTTTTGCGTTCCAGAATGGATGATTCGATGGACATAATCTTTGCCCTGAGAGTGTCGGAGACTGATTCATTGGTATATTTGGACTGGTTCGGAACCGACGCTGCCTTGGCGTTGTAAGTGACCAGGCGGATAGCACAGGCAAGCAAGGTGATGAACAGAAGGGCTATGGCGAAATCTTTTACATATCTGAATTGCATCTTAAGCCTCCTGCTTCACTTTGAATACGGATAGCTCCATGGTTATCCGATAGATGTTCGGAGCGTTGGGGTTATTGGCCTGATTCCTATCCGAAGCCTGCGCCGGACTCACATCCAAATACTGGATCTTGATGATGTGGTTTTGGGCTTCCAGCTCGGAAATGAACTGACCCATCTGTCTGAAGGTGCCTTGCAGTTCGATACTGTAGGTAGTTTCAATCATGCCTGCTTCAGTGAATTTATTGGAGTCCGAGATCTTGATCAGTTTCATTTGGTTTTGATCTCGCATTCTCTCGATCTCTCGCTGGAAGGTGTTAAGCTCGTCCACCGAGAATCTGGATTCCTTGGTCAGGCTGTTATCGAGGATTACCTTGAACTGGCTGAGCTGCTGGTCCATGATCACGGCGCTGTTAAGTTTTTCCAAAGTCGTCTTGATCTTTTTATCGTAGCTTTCCACTTCATTATAGTTCTTTTTTAAGGAATTTCCAGCCAGCATGAAAAACAGCACTGAAATCAGGATCATGCCCAGGATTAAGACCAGGTATTTCTCTTTCATTGTTGCTCCACCTTCTTGCCCAGGGCTGCTGAGTTTGTGCTATAACATTCGATCAGGAATTCAAGGATTTCGGTATCTTTGGCCACTTGCCGGGTCTTGGAGCCGGATTTGATCTCGGGGAAGTCGTTAGCTATCTCAGGATTAGATTTCAGACGCTGAACGAAATCGTAGGTTACGTCGCCTTCCTGAATGCGCCTGTCCACTTCAATAATGCCGTTTAGGGTAAGCACGCCATTGCTATAGTTGAATTTGCGCACCGCCAGCTGCTTGTCTATTTCCTGGCTCAGGGCTTCCAGCTTTTTGGTCCAGAAGATGCGATCGTTGAAGGTTTCGGCCAATTTGGTAACATCGTCCACCGAAAGGAATTCTCCGCTGGATTCATATTTATCCAGCCGGGCGCTGATTTCCTGGTAGAATTTCTTGCGATTCTCCACTTTCTTTTTGAGGGAGTTACTCACTATTAAAAGTCCGGCAAACAAGATCACGGCACCGGCCAGCCAGCCGATGACAACGTTGCGGAAAGTCTTGTTTTCCCGCTCGGTCTGTAGCTTGATTTCGCCGAATTTGTTTAAGTTTATCTTGAAATAAAACGTAGTTGGCATACTCACACCCCTATTCCAGCCGCATGGCCAGGCCTATCGCCAAGGCAAGTTGCGGGTCCTTTTTATCTGCGAATTTTTCCGGCATTTCCACATTGATAAAGGGCATGTAAACATCCGTGGGAATGCTCACCTTTTCTTCAATGTATTCCCGCAGACCTTTCAGTTTGGCAGTGCCGCCCATCAGGTAAAGCTTGCGGAAATCGCTGTTGCCGGCTTCCTTGACGTAGAATCGGAGCGAGCGGCGCAGTTCTTCCACGATCATGTCTTCGGTGGATTTTTCGGAAATGTCCAGCATGCTGATCGTTTGTGTGGTCGGCACGCTGGGATCGTCCAAAAGGCCCCATTCCATCTTATAATTTTCGGCCGCTTCCCATTCCATCTGGCGTTTGCGCATGATGTCGCGGGTAATGTTGTAGCCACCGTAAGGAATGTCGCGGGCAAAGAACTTCGCTTCGGGACCCCAAATAATCATGTTGGTCCGGTGCGCGCCGAGATTGAGCAGAATATACACTCCATCCTCGACAAACGCGTTCAGGGCAAAGCTGTTGGCCACTGCCAGCGAATCGATGTCCAGGATGTTGGGGGTCAATCCGGCGGCCACCAGGGCGTTGGTGTGCTCGTTCAGCAGATCTTTGGAGGTGGCGCCCAGGAGGATGTTCATGTTGTTTGTCTTTTCTTCAACATCGATCACCTGGTAATCCAATACCATGTCTGTGCCGCTGATGGGAATGTGTTTCTTCGCTTCGAAGAACAGGGCGGATTCCAGCTCATCATCCGGCAGAAAAATGGTCTTGATCTGCTTGATGCTGGTGTTGTCCCCTCCTACAGAGGTAACCAGATGCTGGATTTTCTTGGGATTGATGCGCAGTGTTTTCATGATCTCCACCAGGATCGGGGCAAAACGGTCCGGTCTGAGATCGCTGGGCACATATTCAACACCAATCGGAACTGTCGGCCGGATCTCATAATTCAGCAGCTTGAAGCCTTCGTGCAACCTCTTCAGATGCACAACCTTGACACTGTGGCTGCCGATGTCGATCCCGACCGATTCTTTGAACTTGATCGTTTTAGCTTTCTTCATCGTTCCTCTTATCTATTACGTTTATATATTATCAAAGGAATTCCGGCGGGCGCTTGATCACCCAGTCCACCGCGGTAAAAGGCGTTTCGTCTTTGCGGTTCACTTCCGGAAAGTCTATCGGTGAGGTTCTATAAAATCTATCGTCGTAGTAATAATTCTTTTTATAACCTGTACCCGGGCCTGATGCCCCGGGGTAATTGGTGTTGGTGAGCGTAAAACCGAAAACTGGATCGTTGTGCCCCACATCACCGGGCGCACTGGAGGGGCCACAGAAATCATTGGGCTGGTTCCAGTTGTTATTGGAGGGCCATTCCTCGTCGTAATAGCTGCGGTGGACAAAGCCTCTCCGGCGCTGAGAAACGGAGCCATAAACACTTATATAGCCACGCTCCAAAAAGGGTATCCGCTCCGGCCACAAAGGATTGTACCAGGGATAGTCGATCCTGAGATTGCGGTTGCCGGGTGTATTGGTGGCCCAAAGATTACCCGAAGAATGGGGGAAACGGTAACGGTGCAGATCGATATTGGTATAAATATCAGTTCCGATCCGGACGGAGGGCACTGAAGGATGCGGATGCTGGTACTCAAAGGTGAAAACCCCGTCTCCGTGCGAGCTATCGGGCCCGTCATCGCCCAAAGCTGCCATGGCCGCGTAGATCCAGATGCCGCCAAAACCGGTATCAGGACCTAAAGTGGTTTGATAGCGCAGGGAATCCACAGGGTCTCTATAGCCATATTTGACCACGATGGATTTCTCGGCGACCAGGCCCACCACATCGGTGCTGTTGGTTACCGGGCTGGTTCCCTTGGGGGTATTGACCAAGGTGATGTCAGCCAGCAAAAACATGGTGTCGGAGCAGCCCCAGGTCTGGTAAGAGCCGAAATTTCCCCTGATCCAGAGTTTGTTCCAAACCCATTTGGAGGTGTTCAAAGCTGTGCCGTTGCCGCTAAAAGTCCACATTGTGTCGCGAATGTCATATTGATTGAGGTACAGATAGGTGTTCGGGTTCGCCGGAGGATAGGGGTTGTAAACTTCCGAGTTTTGCCTGACAGGTTCCATCACATGCCCCAGATAGGCGGAGTAGCCTGCCCCATCGACGGTAACAAACATGATATTATCCGGGTCTTCATAGACGGGGCCGACGGTATTGTTCCTTCTGCGGATACTGGAGGCTTCATCCGGAAAAACGGTGTGCGGATACCCCTCGGAAAGGCCGCCCTGAAAAACTTCGCTTTCATTATAAGAGCCGGAGAAAGAGATAACTTCGCCGGTGGTGGAAACCCAGCCGTAAAAAGTAGGCCAGCCGGAGTTTAGACCGCCGTAGGTCTTCTTAATCCAGATATTTGTATTGCTGTGAACTCGGCCGTGCAGGATGTCCGGTCCGTGGAAATAGACGTTTGTAGCGTTGGGTGATTCATCGGTATCGGTAAAATACATGTATTTGGCAAAGGTCTCTGTTTCCAGCGTATAGATGGCGTATTTGCGAATCATGGAAAACTTAGGATTCATCATCGCTGCCTGCCCAATTCCAGATTTGGATTTGACCAGCGAATTCACCTGGGTCTGCTGGGCCTGATCGCCCATCACCACTTCGCCCGTAGATTCCATCAGATGGCCCTTGGAAAGCAGGGACTGAATCCTGAAAGTTTTGCGCATCGCCGAATTCACAATTTCGATGTTGCGCTCGGAGGTGCGGATGGGGATTAGCACAGTTCCCAGTTTCTGGGCGATCTTCTGACCGCGGTAGGCTTCACTGCGCAGAAAGATCATGCTCTGAAAGCCCTCATAATCAAATTGGAAGGCCACCACGTCGCGCATGGCCAGGCTGGACAGGGTAAATCCGGACATTGCCCCGATCACAGTTAAAAGCATCGCTATGGCGATGTTTCCACTGGGACGTTTGAACATCTTAAACATTTGACCTCCCTTGAGGGGATTTGAGCTTTCTCATTTCTTGACCATTGTGGTTTTAAACTTCACTTCGCGAAAATTTCCCGTCCCGGTCTTGACCCTGGCGTGCAGTTCCAACTGTACGGCCAGCACGTCCTTTTCCGGATTGACCTTGGTGAATAAAAACTTGTCTATGACCATGTCTTCCAGGTTTTCCTGCTTGGGAAAGATATAAAGCGGAGAACCCACCTGAACTCCATGATGCACGTAGGTGCAGCGCACCGCACCATCGTAGAGAAAGAAGTGGGCGAAATCAGGGGTTTCCAGGCCTTTGTCTGTGGGCGGAGTGATGCGCAGGCCAGTGCTGGCATTGGTCGTTGTGTTGGTCAATTGCAATTTCAAGGCGTTGGTCACACCGTAATATTCCATGTACTCGCCAGTTCCGACCGGTACTCCGTTCTTGATTGTGTTGATGCAATCCAGCGCATCTTTTTGCAGTTCGGACCAGGCGGTAAGTTCCTTGAATTTACGGAAAAAGGTCCCGATTCCAACCGCCGCAGTGAGGATTAGCCCCACGGAAATCGCCATTACAACGATCAATTCGATCAAAGTTACACCGCGTTGACGGCCCAGCAAGGAGTTTTTAAAGCTATTTTTTGCTTTCATTATCAAATCAGGAAATAATCTTCCCGCATGGTGATATGACGTTCTCTTTGCGAGCCTGGATCGGTCCAGGACAGGGTGGCCTCCAGGTAGATGTATTTGAGCAACTGCTCGTTGGAGGATTCCTGAGCGCGATGGCTTTCAATCGTCATACGACCTCGCAAAATTCGATTTGGATTGTGATCGTCGATGATGTATTCCTTATTCGACTGCAATTGAAAAGGCTTGCTGCGTGAATGGCGGAGATACTCCATCTCCAGTTCTCCTGTGATCAGAAGGGTGGCCACTCTATCCCGGTAATTGGTCAGCAACTGCCTTTCCGCATACACCACGCCGATGTACACGGTGAGCAACGTCACCACGAGCACCACCATCACTGCCAGGGTCTCCAGCAGGGTGATGCCGCTTTGCCTGCGCAGCAGGCCAAGCGGCTCCACTAATCTGCTCTCGGGTCGCGTGTTCATCAAGAAAATCCCGTGCCTGAGGCAAACTGTTTGGGATTGTCCGAGAATTCTTCTGCGATAGTCCTTTCCACCAGGTTGTTCATCACCAGGTTGTATAAGGACTGGTCGCGGGTTTGCATACCTTCTTTGGTGCTGGCTTGAATGATGGAGGGAATCTGGTAGGTCTTTTCCTCGCGGATCAGGTTGCGCACGGCGGTGTTTGCCACCATTATTTCCAGCGCCGGAACACGACTCTTGCCGTCCTTGGTGGGCAGCAAAGTCTGCGACAATACAGCTTCCAGCGATTCGGAAAGCATGGAGCGCACCTGCTGTTGCTGTTCCTTGGGGAACATATCAATTATCCGGTCGATGGATTTGGTGCAACTGCCTGTGTGCAGGGTGGCAAAGACAAGGTGACCTGTCTCAGCCGCTGTCAACGCCAATGACACCGTCTCCAGATCACGCATCTCCCCCACCAGGATCACGTCCGGATCCTCACGTAGAGCGCTTCTCAGCGCCGCGGTGAAACTCCAGGTATCGTGTCCCAGTTCGCGTTGGTTCACCAGGCTGTTCTTGCTTTGGTGGACAAACTCGATGGGGTCTTCAATCGTGATAATGTGGCAAAAGCGGTGATCATTGATACTATCGATCATGGTGGCCAGAGTGGTGGATTTGCCGCTGCCGGTGGGGCCGGTCACCAGGATCAGTCCCTTTTCCTTGGTGGTCAGTTTTTTCAGGATGTCCGGCAGATGCAGCTCATCATAGCTTTTAATTTCATTGGGGATCACGCGGAATGCGCAGGATACCCCGTTAATCTGATGGAATGCGTTCACGCGGAAGCGAACGTCATTGCTCAGTTTGGTGGAAAAGTCGATCTCCAGCTGTTCCTTGAACATTTCTTGCTGGACTTCGTTCATTACTCCAAAGACAAGGGTTTCCACCTCTTCCTGGGATAGGATGGGCAGGTTCAGCCGTTTCATCTTGCCGTTAACACGCACCATGGGATGCGCGCCGGCCGCGATGTGCAGGTCTGAAGCTCCCGCTTCCGCCGTGAAGCGTAATAGTTCGTGGATTGTCAACTTGCTGCCTCCAGCTTAATCGGTATCGGCTTCTACTCCTTCCGTTTCCGGATTGGTGAACTGGTCTACTCCATAACCATGGAATTTTGCGTCGCTTACCTCATACCAGACCTGCTTGTCAGCTCCGCCGGCGAAATTCTCGGTTGAGGTGGCCACGAATTTTTTGGGTGGATTGCCGGTCACTTCAAACTTCCAGTTTTTCATCGTGCTTTCGCCAAGGTTGGTTTCTTTCATGGCGCGCTCGACGGTGTAATCCTGGGTGGTGCCGTTGGTCTGGCGATAAACATCATAGGTTTTGCGGATGGCGGCTATGGCCGTCTGCGCTTCGCTGGAACGGGATTTCTCCACATACCGCATATAGATCGGAACTGCCAATGCAGCCAGGATGGCGACGATGATCACCACCACAAGAACTTCAATAAGGGTAAAACCCTTCTGGTTTTTCAGCTTCCTGAGCATTTGTATTCCTCCTTACGGAACTATCTTTTTCAGGTATTTATCAGGAATGCACTTTCCGTGCCAATTCCCGGGTAACTTTTCATAAACTCAAGAATCCAATAAATAACTTGACGCATTCTTGTCCAATCTTTTTTTTGCATCCACTGCAAAATCACTTCAATATAAGAAACATAAGGAGATAAACATGCATTTTTCACGCTGGCTTACACTCACCCTGATAGTGGCTGTGGGCATTGCCACCTGCTTCGCAGACGAAACCTCTCCCACAATGGTTAAAAATCAAAATCAGATCAATGACACCGATGTCCTGGCTGAATTTGACGGCGGTACGATCACCCGCAAAGACCTTGATAACAAGATCTCCCACCTGCCTGTGAACCAACAGGGCAGATACCGCACAGGGGACGGACAGATCCAGGTACTGGATATCATGGCCGTCGAGGAAGCCTTTATGGTCAAAGCCCTGCAACTCGGGGTGGACAAAGACCCCGAAATCATGCAAAAGATCGAGGCCGGAACCCGTCAATTCTATATTCAGGAATATTACAAACGCAATGTGAGCGACCTGGTGATCGTCACCGAGGCTGACAAGCAGAGATACTACGACGAAAACAAACAGGCTTTCTACGAATTCCCCAATCTCACCATCCACTACCTGCAGACCAAGGATGAGGAATCCGCCCTGGCCGCCGTCGCCGAACTGAGAGCCGGTAAGAGCTTCGCCGAAGTCTCCGATGCCTATAATATCAATGCCTATGTCAAGGGCCTCAAGGGTGTGATCAAAAACATCCGGCTCAACGGAAACATCCCCGGCGTCGGTAACGACCTCGTCCTGGAAAGGCACATCGCCGATTCGCAAGTGAGCGAAACCACGGTTTACGGCCCTTTCAAAACAAATACGGGCTGGCACGTGTTCCGGACCCTGGAACACAAACCCGGACTCCAGAAACCGATCGCAGAAGTGATGCCCGAGCTTGACCAGCGCGCCCGTCCGGGCGTGGAAACCAGGGTGATGAACGACCTCGCGGACCGCCTTAAACTAAAATACTCCGTGACTGTGGACACCACCCGCGTTTCCGAGATCAACCTCATGGATCGCAGCAAAAATAGCGAAATTATGAACCTCAATCTCATCACCTCCACCAATCCCGAGCTCAATATCACCGTTGCCACCCTGCTCGATAGATTCGCCCAGCTTTCCCAACAGGAACAGCTTTTTTATCAAAAAGGGGGATCGGGCATCCAGTTGCTGGATCAGGAGCTTATCCGCTCCCTGCTCTACGCCGATGCCAAAGAGCAAAACTACGGCCAATACATCAAGGATAACCCCGAATATGAGCAAATGCGCCGCTATTATATCCTGAACAATGCCTTCCGCCAGTTGGTGGTGGATTCCATCCAGGTGAGCAGCGAGGATGCGCGGGCCTATTATGATGAGAACATCGATGAATACTCCACTCCCGCCAACCGCAAGATCCAGGTCCTCTGGTTCACCGACGCCGAGGAAGCGGGAAGGGTGCGCACTCTGTATGAGCGCTACGCCAAATTTGCCGACTATGCCCGCATCGACAAACTGATTGAAGAAAAGTCTGCCAAACCGCAGCTTAACGTTCTGGAAAACATCTATAACAACGGCGTCATCACCGGCATCGGGCCAGACCAGGCTTTTTGCGACATGGTCTGGGAAAATCCCATCGACTACATCAGCCCTGTCTTCACCTCTGCCCGCGGGGATATCCTCTTTTTCCGCACTCTCGCGGAAACTCCCCCCGCCGCCCAGAGCTTCACCGAGCTTGAAGGCCGCATCTACGGCCTCCTCAAAAACCAGCGCCAGACATCACAGCAGGAAGTGGTTACCCAGCAAATTTTTGAGGAATTCCACATGGTCAAATATCCGGAACGCCTCAGGCTGGAACTTAAATCTGAAGACCTCTTCACAATGGCCGATAACGCCGCCAGGCAGCGTAATTTCCGGGATGCCATCGTTTACTACGACCAGATCATCAGAAACTACGCCAATGGCTCCGACGACTACCGCGCTTCCTTCTTGAAAGCCTTCATCGTTGCCGATGTGCTGAAAGACGAGACCCAGGCCCTGCAACTATTCAAAGATTTCCTGCAGAAATACCCCAAGGGAGAGCTCAACGAGTCCGCTCAATTCATGATTGATTCACTGGAAGGAAACGTGGTCCTCGAAATAGAGGAATAGCCCGTTACTACTACATAGAAATAATAAAGCCCCGCTTCTGCGGGGCTTCTTTTATGGTTGAAATATGAAGGTCCGTCTTGCCAATCGGGACCGGGCCTATCTGGCGTTTGTGCTTTAGAGTTCTTTGGAATAGAGGCGGAATTTCTTGTAGATCTCAGCTCCGGTGCGTTCCATTTCGGCGCGAACCTTGGCATTGTTTTCCATTTCGTGGTGACTGTCCATGATCTTGAATCCGGCTTCGGCCGCGGTCTTGAGCTGGGCAAATCCCATCAGGATATCCACGCCTCTGCCGCGAAATTCGGTTTTTACGGCGCCCAAATAGTTATCCAACTGGGTGGCATTTTTGGAAGCGTTCAAGATGTGTAAAAAGCCGAACGGGAATAGCTGTCCCTTGGCCTTAATAAGCCCCGACGAGAAATTGGGGATGGAGATAATGAAACCAACCACTTCCTTTTCAGGAGTTTCCACCGCTTTGATGAAACGAGGATCGAGCAGAGGCATGTAACGCTTGGCCAGATGGTCAACATCCGAATCGCTGAGGGGGGAATAGCCGTAGATATCCACAAAACATTCGTTCATGAGCCTGAAAATCGGCCGGACATAGGCATTGAGTTCCTTTTTGGCTTTGAATTCCTTCAGGTGGAAGAGCGTGCTGCGTTGGGCGCGTTCGAACATCTTGGTGTAAAGCGGAGTCATGGTTTTCACGATGTCCATCTTGTACACAAACCAATCGAGCTCTTTGCCGTAACCCAGGGTATCCATGTATTCGTTCATTGCAGGCGTGTTCTGATAGCTGCCATAGGTGGGATTTTCATCGAAGCCCATGAAGATAAAGCCCTCGGGATCTTCCTCTGTGAAGCCCATGGGGCCTACGATCTTGGTCATTCCTTGTTCCCGAGCCCAATTTTCCACAAATTCGGTCAAAGCGCGCACCACTTCCAGATTGTCAATGGCATCAAAGAAGCCGAAGCGGGCGGTTTTCACCTGGGCATAATCGTTGTATTTGTGGTTGATGATGGCCGCGACCCGGCCGACACATTTGTCTCCGTCCCAAGCCAGCATATACAGTGTATCGCAGTAGCTCATGGCCGGATTTTGTTTAGGGTCGAGCACTTCCTTGTCATCGCTGTAAAGCGGCGGCACCCATCCGGGGCGGCCGACGTTAATCACTCCGGGCAGGGAAATGAAGCGTTTCATATCTTGGCGGGTCTTGACTTCAGTGAGTTTAATGGGCATGGCACATCCTTTATTCCAAGTAGGGAATTAATAATAGATTACTTTCCCGGTAAAGCGCTTTTCCTGTCAAGCGGAAATCCGCTTAAGAAAATCCTTGCCAAAATTCTGGGCTTGAAATTATTGGATTGTTAGAGCTAATTTTTTAAGGAATAGACGACTATGGCAACCATGGCAGACATCCGCAACGGGATGATCATAGAATTCAAAGACAACCTCTGGGAAGTGGTGGAGTTTCTGCACGTGAAACCGGGCAAAGGTCCGGCCTTCATGCGCAGCAAGCTGAAAAACGTCCGCACCGGAAAAGTTGTGGAAAACACCTGGCGGGAAAGCGACAGCTTCAGCGAAGTCCGGGTGGAACGCCGCAAGATGGAATATCTCTACCGCGACGGCGAACTTTTCGTGATGATGGACACCACAAACTACGAACAGCTTCCCGTGGACAGTCAGGCAATCGGCGATCTGCAAAACCTGATGCTGGAAAATATGGAAATGACCATCATGTTCGCCCCTGACGGCGAGATTTTGGGCATTGAACTGCCTGTAACTGTAATCCAAACCATCGCTGAATGCGAACCCAACGTCAAAGGTAACACTGCTTCCGGCAGCGGCAAGACCGCCTACACGGAAACCGGGCTGCGGCTCACCGTCCCCTTCTTTGTGGAAACCGGGGATAAGGTGAAGATCGACACCCGCAGCAGCGAATACATTGAAAGAGCAAATTAAAAAACAAGATAAGCACCGCAAGGCGCAAGAGAGGAAATAATGGGAAAAGTAAAAAGCTTTGCCGCCAAACTGGCACACGATACCTCAACCGAAGGAAAGATGATTTGTCCGGTTTGCAATACAGAAATTAAACGCATCAAGGCCATTTCGAACCGCAGAAAACGCGCTCCGGGCTGGACCCCGCGCTATGATTTCGTAAGTGTCTGCAAATGTAACGAAACAGATTTTATGGCTGGAAAAACACTGTAAGACAAAAACTTAGGCGATGCCGCCAGAATTTAAACCCGCCCCGAGCCGGTTTCTTCACACCGGATAGGCGGGTTTTTGTTGACAGGGTTTGGAGGGCAGGATTTATGGGCTTTGTGCTTTTTATATTTGACGCCGCAGAGTAGCAGAATGGGTTTATGTCTTTAACAATCTAAACAGCCAGGGAGTGCTTGCAATGCCTTCAAAATCAATACAGACCTTGTGTCTGGTCACAGTGCTCGCTTTGGCGGGCCTGCTCTCTGCGATGGTGCCTCCGCACCCGCTGAACAAATCTGTTCCACCAGACTTTGCGCCCACGCAGCTGGAGCTTCCCAGCGCCGCGTCAGGACGAATCACGTCCGGACCCAAGAACCTTCCGAACAACATCCTGGTGCTGCGCGCGCAGTTCAGCGATGTCCAATTTGTTGACACCCCCCGATATCCGGATTACCTGGCCCACGATTCTGCGTTTTTCGACCGCTGGATGACCCATCTGGGCGATTTCTTCACCGACGCCTCCCACGGCGCCTATCAACTGAATTACACCCTGCACCCCACCATCTTCACCCTGCCCAAAGAAATGGGCTATTACGGGCAGGACGTGGCCGACACCACGGATGTGAACCTCAAGGAATTTTTCCAAACCCTGATCCAGCTGGCCGACCCCGAGGTGGATTTCAGCCAGTATGGAGGCATTATCATCTTTAGCGCCGGTGCTGGACAGGAATCCGATATTAACGGCTACAACCGTGACCAGATCTGGTCAACCTTCCTCACCCGCCGTCGCTTGCAATATTGGTTTGACGAGGAAAATGACGCCTATCCTGGCTATCCTGTCGATGGCGTGAATCTGGCCAATATTGTAATTGTCCCGGAGGACGAATTTCAGGACTATTTCCCCGGCGAGGACGTGGACAACGCGGACGC